>JAKUOU010000001.1 GCA_022451065.1 Pedosphaera sp.
TCCGGCAGCTCGAATTCCTCAACGCCGTCAAAGTTTTCAAAATAGATCGGTTCCGGCATCTCCAGCTCAAGATAGCTGGCAACATCAAAATCCACCATGACCGTCTCGCTGGTCACCGGATCGCCGTCGTCGGAGAATTCCAGTTTAAACTTGTGGCTGGAACCTGCTTCAAACAGCCCATCACCGGTAAAGGAAACGGTGTTGAACCCGTCATCACTGGCGGTAATTTCCACCTTCACATCCTGGTTGTTGAGAGACAGCTTCACACTTTCTGGATTCAGCGACGTGCTGCCGTTGCGGACAACTGCCGAAAAGGCAATCGCCGGATCGGCGTTCTTGCTGCCATCCTCTGGAGAAATGGAGACCACCTGCGGCGTGTCCGGTGCCGCTTGCATCACCTTAAATTTTTTCTCAGCGAGGATGGTGTAGCCATCGTTCTCAAAGAAGAGCGCCTTGTATTCACCTTCATCGGCCATGCCACTTTCGAAGACAACCGTGCCGATTTCGACTTCCTCGCTGCCGATCTGGGTTCCATCGACATAAAACCACGCCAGGCTGCCGACGGAGCCGGGCACCATGTCCTCTCTGTAGAGCCCCACCCAATCCTTTGGATTACCCGGGCCGACCAGAAAATCGACCGTGATCGCTTCGCCCGGTAGATAGGTTGACTTGTCTGTTTGGACAGTTGGACCAATATCTCCGACGGTGAAGATCGCCTTGGCTAGCAGTGTGTAGCCGTCGTCCTCAAAGAACCGCGCCTCATAGATGCCCTCTTCGGCCATCCCCTCAGGGAAGACCAGTTCCCCTTCGGTGAGACCCTCTCCGCTGGTAGCTGAGCCGTTGACATAAAACCACGCAAGAGAGCCGACTTCGCCCGCGACCATGTCCTGCTTGTATAGGCCCACCCAGTCCTTGGGATTTCCAGGGCCATCGCTAAATGTAACGATAATCTCCTCCTCTTCGATGTAGTTTGCATAATCGGTGCTGACTTCCTGCGCGAGCGCAGCCGAGGACTGTACAGCCAAAATGCCGGCCACTAGGAGGCACTGGGTCTTTAATAGTTTCTTCATCATTTGGTTGGTTTAAGTACGAGCAGACGCGACATGAGACCCCTCCCTCGCTGCGCCGGCCGAGACTATCAAGCGGCGACATTAAAGCATAAATGGCCTTTTTTGGCAGCAAAAAAGCTTCAGAAGCAAGGTTAACGCAGCCAATTGGGTATCTAGGCGTGTCCGAGCTATTGACGCTTGGGTGAGCTTGTTCAAAGCTTGTAGAGCTGAGGCAGCTACGATAGATCTGTCCAAGCATGTCCAAGCAAGTGGCAGCAGGTTGGGTCGGAACCGGCAAGGCGGCTGTAGATCAGCGGATGGAGCCGGCCTATTGGCGCACCCGAGTGTTCCATAACAGTTATGTCCGTGCCGGCAAATTGCACCGTGTTCGCGGTTGGTCGGCTAAGATCCAGTATCAAGGGCTGCGCCGGACACTCTCGCTCGGTGCGGTCGATCAGGATGTTGCGGCAGCGAAGGCGGCAAGCCTGTTTGCGAAAATTAAGCAGCACGGTTGGCTAGCGCTTGGCCAACGGCAGGGAAGTACCCGCCCAAGTGTAGTCGATTCGCCGGATGAGGCCGATCCGCGCGAGTCGGTCGATTACTGGCGGCTGCGTCTGGTGGAGCGCAAGTATCCAGCGACGCCTGACGCCAAGCCGGAGTTATCATGCCGCATCGAGCACGACGGCACGGGTTGCTACTTCCCGCTGGGGACCCTTAACGAGGCGCAGGCTGCGGAGCGGGCGTTAAGGATCTTTAACTGTGTCATTGGGGAAGGTTGGGAGACTGCGGTTGCGCGGCATCGGTGTGAACTGACGATGGCGCTTTTTTGGTTTGGAAGCCCGTTGTGCTGTACTTACACAACGATTCACACCCGCTCTGGTGGGGTCAGGCGCTTGGCGAACTGCGACGCGGCGGTGCCTACTTTAGTGAATGTTTTCGTGGTGGAACCGGATGAGACCGTGGCGGCAACTTTGCGCGAGTTGACAAGCCAAACGCCAGGCTTCGATTGTCGTGGCACGTTCGCGGACATTGGTTCACTGCACGAGCTTGGCCAAGCGGACGAGCCGGGTCTGCTGCTGGTGAATCGTGGGTTGCCGGGGTTTTCCGGCGAGGAGCTTGATGTCTGTTTCAAGCAGCGGTTTCGCGCCTGTCCGGTGGTGCCGTTTTTGACATTCGAGGACAGTGAACAGTTGTTCAACTCCACCGCCGGCAGCCGTTACGGCTACTACCTGCACCGCACGCCGCCGGGTCATGTGCTGCATTTGCTGGAGGATAAATCCGCAGCCAAGCGCAAACTGCGGCTGGACACTGCAACGATTTCGCGCCGTGTGCGGCAATATTTCAAAAAGCAGGTCGATTATTTGGTAGGTGAACCGGGTGCGGACACGCTGCCGCACCTCACCCCCCGTGAGCATCAGGTGATGACTCACCTTTGCCGGGGCGCACTGGATAAGGAAATCGCTGAGTGGCTCAGCATAAGCTCGTGGACGGTGCACAACCATCTCAAGAACATTTACGAAAAATTGGGCGTCCAAAATCGCACTGAGGCCGTCATGGAGTATCTGCAAAAGTAAAATGGTAATAAATTCCCCCCAAAATTGGTTATTCGGGGCGATGGCGTTCGGTGTCAGCATCCGCCGTTCGTTTGCAGCGGTAAAATCATGATTCCCCAACTGGCCCAATTGCTCTCCCCGGAGGAGGTGCAGCGCATTCACGAGGCGTCGCTTGAGATTCTCGATCAGGTCGGCCTTGAGGTGAACAATCCCAGGGCTCGGGAGCGGTTCCGCGAGCATGGCTGCCGGGTCGATGATGCGACCGAGCGAGTGACGTTTCCGCCCGCGGTGATTGAGGAATGCCTAAAGTCGATCCCGCCCAAGTTCACGTTTTACGCGCAGGATCCCGAGTTCGACCGGGTGGTACCCGACCAGGCGCCGCTGGTGATCACTGCCAGTTCGGCCCCGAACATCATTGATCCTGTTAGTGGTAAAGAGCGCTTTTCTACTTCGGAGGACATCGCCCGCGTCGCCCGGTTGATTGACAGTCTGCCGGACATCGACCTGTTTTCGGTCTCGGTGCTGGCCTCTGATGCGCCGGCCGGCCAATACAGCTTGTCACGGTTTTACACCGCGCTGAAGCATTGCCGGAAGCCGATTCGAGGTAGCGGCGATCCGGGAATCGACTGCGAATCGATCCTGCAGTTGGCCTACGCGATCGCCGGCAGCGAGGCGGCCTATAAGGAGCGGCCGTTCATCACCCACCATTATTGCCCGGTCATCTCGCCGCTGAAGATGGACGAGAACTCGACCGAGCTGCTAATGTTTTACACCGAGCAGGGACTGCCCAGCCACTCGACGGTGGTGCCTAACGCCGGCCTGACATCGCCCATGACGCTGGTCTCGACACTGGCCCAGGGCAACGCGGAGTTTCTATCGATGGCTGCACTGATGCAAATGACCCGGCCCGGTACGCCGCTGCTTTACAGTTCGCTCTCGACGGTGGGCGACATGCGCTCCGGCGCCTACGCGCCGGGTGGAGTGGAGTGTGGCATGCTCAACATGGCCCACGCGCAGATGGCCAAGTTTTACAATGTCCCGTGCAGCGGATACATCGGCCTGACCAACTCGAAGCTCAACGACGCCCAGGCTGGTTATGAAAAGGCGCTCTCCTGCATGGGCGGGTTGCTCGGTGGGATGCATGTGCTCCAGTTCGCCGGGTTGATCGACGCGCTGATGGCGTTCGACTACGGCATGGCGGTGGTGGACAATGAGATCGCGCAGATGCTCAAGCGCGTGGCCCGTGGCATGGAGTTTTCAGAGGACAATCTGGCTCTTGGCGAGATCGGCGAAGAGGGGCCAGGCGGCATGTTCGTGGCCACCGATCGCACGTTGGAACTGATGACCTCCACCGCGTTGATGCCGGATGTCGCCGACCGTGACACACGACAAATCTGGACCGAGAACGGTGCGCTTGATGCATCGAGTCGCGCCCTCCAAAAAGCCCGTGAAATTCTGGCTGAGGATCGCAAGACCCTTTTCTCGCCGGAAGTTGAGGAGCGAATTCGGGCGAAATTCGAGGGCATGGTTGCCGGCGATTTCACCATGCCCGATGGGTGGTAATTTTTTGCACGATGCCTGACATTGATTCCAACATGCCTGACTATGCCTCGATGAACCAACTGCTCTTTGAGGGCAAGGCGCCCGAGGTGCAGCGGTTGACGGAGGAGGCCATCGACAACGGGCGCGACGTGCACGAGGTGCTTAACGACGGCCTGATCGCAGGCATGAACGTGGTAGGCGAGGACTTCAAGCGCAACCGGGTTTATTTACCGGAAGTGGTCCTGGCTGCACGCGCAATGAAGGCCGGCATGACGGTGCTCAACCCGCTGCTTACCGCCCAGCAGGGCGAGGGCGACTCAATGGGCACGCTGGTCATGGGCACGGTCAAGGGCGACCTGCATGACATCGGCAAAAACCTCGTGCTGATGATGGCCGAGGGCGCCGGCTTCAAGTGCGTCAACCTTGGTACCAATACCTCCGCACCGGAATTCATCGCCGCCGTCAGGGAACACAATGCCACCATCCTCGGGATGAGCGCCCTGCTCACCACCACGATGATATACATGAAAACCGTCATCACCGAGATGGAGGCTGCAGGGCTCGGTCATGTGAAAATCTGCGTCGGCGGCGCGCCAGTGACCCAGTTGTTCGCCGACGAGATCGGCGCCGACGGCTACGCCCCAGACGCCGCGACTGCCGTCGATTTATTCAAGAATATCTCCTCGGAAACCAAGGCCGCCGCGACTGCCGGTTGACGGAGCCGGCCCGGGAAAACAGGAAACTTGAGCGTTACCGTCCAGATTGATTCGCACCGGATTGAATCCGCAGCCGGTGCCACGTTGTTCGACTTGGCCAAGCAGATGGACGTGCGGATTCCCACCTCGTGTTCCGGGAAAGGCAACTGCCGCGAATGTCTCGTCGAGATCGCCCAGGGCGGTGAATTACTCAGTGATCGGACGCCGGAGGAGGCCCATCTGCAGGGCGACTTTCGGCTTTCCTGCCGCGCAACCATCGAGGTCGGCTCAGGGGCAATCCGCTGCCAAACGCTGCAGCGCGGCGCGATTCAAATCGAGGAGCACGGCGTTAGTCTGCCGTGCCTCGACGAGGCGCCGCAGCTTGGCCCGGCAGTGACACGCGATGGCGACCAGGTGCTGCTCGACGGCGAGGAAATCGATCGGTCTACCGGCCCGATTCATGGCTTAGCCGTGGATCTGGGCACCACCACCGTTGCGATGCGCTTGGTCGATCTCGAGTCCGGCCGCGTTATGGCAAGCCAGTCGTTCGAGAATCCCCAGCGCTTCGGCGGCAGCGACGTGCTGGCGCGGGTGAAGTTTGACACCGACCACAAGGGCCGGCTTCTGCGCCGTACGCTCGCCGGTTACATGAGCCGGGCCATCGAGTCGTTCGAGGTGTCGCCCGGGAGCATTTACGAGGTGGTGCTGGTTGGTAACCCGGTCATGCGCGATCTGTTCTTCGGGCTGGACGTGTATCCGCTTGGCCAGATGCCGTATCGTTCTGTCACCGAGCACGAGTTTCACGAGGGCCAACGCGCTGGCACTCACTTGGCCAAGCGCGGCAAACAATCGCTGCTGCCGATCCATCCCGATGGCAGGGTTTACGCCCTGCCGCTGGTCGGTTCCCACGTCGGGTCTGACACAGCCGCCTGCCTACTGGCGACTGGCCTGGCGCGTGAGGAGCGCATGGTTGCGATGATGGATATCGGTACCAACACCGAGCTGGTCATCGGCAACCGTCACAAGCTCCAGGCTGCGTCCTGTCCCGCTGGCCCGGCGTTCGAGGGGGGGCAAATTCAATGTGGGATGCCCGCGCTGGAGGGCGCGATCGAGCGGGTGCTGCTTGAGCCGGAGCAGCGCTTAGGCGTGATCGGTGGCGGGCCACCTTCCGGCCTCTGCGGCTCCGGCCTGATCGACCTGCTGGGCGAACTGCTTCGCACCAAGCGGATCAATAGTTGCGGCCGGTTGACCGACGACTCCGACCGGTTTTGGCTCGACGCCGAAAACGATGTTTACCTGACTGAGGAGGACATCAGCCAACTGGCCCAGGCCAAGGCCGCCAACGTCGCCGGGCTGCATCTGCTCCATCAAAACTACGAGATTGATTTTTCAGATCTGGATGTTTTTTACCTCGCGGGCGGATTCGCCCGGCACATAGATCTCGATCATGCACGCCGGATCGGCCTGATTCCCGATCTGCCGGACGAGCGGATCGTGCAGGTCGGCAACGCCGCGCTGGAGGGCGCCACGCTGGCGCTGCTCTCGGTGTCGGCCCGGGAGGAGATTGACCAACTCGTCCGTCGGATCGAGCATGTCGAACTAGAAACTTTTCCCGAATTCTTCCATTGCTTCACCGAGGGCGCGCAGTTTGTGCCGTTTCAAAACCGAATCACGGAGGCCATTATATGACCGGTGCGCCAATTGCATCTCAACCTTTTGAGCCGGTGAGCATTCCGGAGGCCGAGTGGAAACGTCACCTCTGCACTCCTGCTGGAGAGCCACTCAGCGAGGATGCCCAGATGGGTGTCGAGCGGGCGCTGAACTGGGTGAACGAACATGGTTGTCCGTGGAGTTTTGTGTCCGAACCAATCGACCTTGAGACGGAGAACGACCGCATCCGCTTGACCAACTGTACTGAGTTCACCAGCCGGGCCTTGGCCGAGAAACTGAGGCTTGGCCAAGCGCACTGCGCAGTAGCGGTGGCCGTTGGTGCCGGGCCAAGCGTGTCGGCGGAGATTCAGCGTTTGTGGAACGCCGAACGCCCCGACGAGGCGTTTTTCCTGAATGCCGCCGCCGCCGCCACCGCCGAGCAGTTGTTACTCCGGGCTCGCAAGTCAATTTGCGATTGGGCCGAGCCAACCGGCTTGGCTGCATTGTCGCAAGAAAGCCCTGGTTATGATGGCTGGGATCTGGGCGACCAATGTGCGCTGTTGGACTTGCTGGCCGCGCAGCCCGCTTGGCCAAGCGCGGCCAAGTTGGACATCCTTCACAGCGGCATGTTGTCGCCGGAACACTCGCAGCTTGCACTCTTCGGGCTGGGGCCAAGTGCGGTGGTTCAGGCACTCGAGCCCAGCGCAATCCCCTGCGTCCGCTGCAGCATGGATCCCTGTTCGCACCGACGAATGCGATTCGCCGGCGATATGCCAGCGCTAGTCGATACGGCATCAAGTGTTGCGGTCGAAACCAAGGTCGCAGCTGTGATCGAAAACCACTACGATTATCCGGATAAGGCGCTGCGCCGCTGGAGTCGTGAGTTGCTCACGATTGATTTGTGTGGCGAGTCCGTCGAGGCCACCTTTCGGCCCGATTGCAAGACGTGCAGCAATATGGGTGTGCCGTTTGGATTTGTTTACTCCATTAAACTGGGATTGCGCCGGGACGGATATCCCATCCGGAAGCTGTCCTGCCGGCCAAGCGACTCGGATTATCAGTGCATGTGTTCCTGTATAGCGGATCCGGATGGATTTCCGCAGGCCATGGTTAGTGCGCCTGGTTTTACAGGCCAGACCTTGAGTCAAACCTTGGAATGGAATCCAGTGGTAGAACCGGCCGGATGCCTCTGCCGCCAGCCCAGCCGCGATCACAAATGGAAAATCGCCCTGCAAACCGTTCACTACAAACTTTATTCAGATGAGCAATAACCTGCTGGAAACCATCAAGGAGCGTCCGCTGTTGGGTGATGGCGCCATGGGTACTCAGCTTCAGGAAGCCGGGCTTGAGAGCGGCGGCTGCGGTGAGGCATGGAACTTGAATGAACCGGAGCGGGTCGTGGCCATCCAGCGTCGCTATGTCGAGTCCGGGTCCGACTGCCTGATTACCAACACGTTCGGCGGTAGTCGCATCATGCTCAAGCGTCATATGGACAACCCGGACGTTGTTGGTATCAACAAGGCCGCGGTCGAAGTTGCCCGTCGTGCGTTCGGTGACCGGGAAGGGTTCGTGCTCGGAGACATCGGGCCGTTCGGCGGGTTAATGGAGCCGTATGGAGAGATCACGCGCGCGGAGGTTGACTGCGCCTTTGTCGAGCAGGCTAGGGCGCTCGTCGAGGCCGGTGCTGACGCGATCATCGTCGAGACGCAGACAGTGTTGGATGAGGCTGGCGCGGCCATCGCAGCCGCCAAGGCTGCCGGCGCCCCGTGCGTCATTGCCTCCATGGCATTTGACCTCACTCATGAAACCCGGGAGCTTCGTACCATGATGGGGACCGACCCGGATGAGGCTGCCGCATTTTTGGAAGAGGCCGGGGCGGATGTGCTTGGGCTGAACTGTGGCACCAACATCGACATGGCCAGCGCTAAGGCCGCAGTGAAGCGTTACCGGGATTGCTCCGGCTTGCCGATCATGGCTCAACCCAATGCCGGGCAACCCGTCCTGCAGAATCTAAAGGTGATTTACAATCAAACTCCCGACGAGATGGCTTCCCAAGCTGCCGACATGTTTTTGACTGGTGTAGATATCCTCGGCGCGTGCTGCGGCAGCACCCCGCAACACATCGCCGGCTTGCGTGATCGGCTAAACCACTTTATTGAGACAAAAAACAAAGGCTGAAAAATGGAAAAAGTTATTGAGGAAAACCCGGCCGCTGCCGAGTGGCTGCCTGAGAACAAACCGGACGGCTCCGGCATCGGCGTCAATTATGTCGATGCGTTTCTGAAGCCGCTCAACTGTGAACTGGAGGATGAAGTGCGCCTTGCCTGCAAACGACGGGGTCTCAAGATTACTGTTAGCGTGGGCGACCGAAAAGGCGAGGCCATCCTGCGCCGCATCGAGAACGGCCCCGACGTGCGTGCCATCCTCCACGCCGCGCTGACCGAGGCATTCGCCCAGGCCGGCGCCAAGTGCGAGCACGGCGACGGCAACATTCGAGTGGAGTATTGAGCAGATTTTTTTGATGAATATCTTTGTTTGTATCAAGCAGGTGCCGGACACCACGACGCGGATCAAGTTGCGCGAGGACAGGAATGGAATCGATGAATCAGACATTCAGTGGATCATCTCCCCACACGACGAACTGGCCATCGAGGAAGCGTTGCGGCTGCGCGAGCAACAGCCGGACTCGACCGTCACCGTGCTCTCGGCCGGCCCCGAGCGAGTGACCGACTCGCTGCGGATGGCTCTGGCCATGGGCGCTGACAAGGCAGTGCGACTCAATCTGCCGGGCGACGCCGACTCGTCGATGAACGCCCGATCGCTTGCCGCCGCCATCGGCAAACTTGGCCAGGCGGACATCGTGTTCACCGGTAAGGAGGCGATCGATGATGGTGCGGCGGCGGTTGGTCAGTCGCTCGCTGTGTTCCTCGACATGCCGTGCGTCACGGTTGTCAACAGCATCAACTACGGCGACGGCGCGATCACCTGCCGCCGAGATGTCGGCGGCGGCAGCATAGAGGTCATCGAGGCGCCGCTCCCTGCGGTTGTCGCCGCACAGGTCGGCCTCAACGAGCCGCGTTACGCCACCGCACTCAACATCATCAAGGCCAAGAAAAAACCGATCGACATATTAACCGCGGAAGAGTTGGGCGTCACCGAGGCCAACCGAAAAACACGGCTGAAAAACTTCGAGCTGCCACCGCCCAAGAAGCCGTGCCGAATCATTGAGGGCGCTCCCGCCGATCAAGCGAAGGAATTGGTTCGCGTACTTGCCGAGGAAATTCAGGCCATTTGACCCGAGAAAACGACATGAAAATTTTAATCATTGCCGAGCACAAGAACGGTGCCCTCAGCGAAGCCGCTATGGAATTGTTTGGGCTGCCGTTTGGGCAGGCGGAAGTCCATGCCGTCGCTGCTGGGGAGGGCGTCGAGCCGCTCGCTGGGCCGCTTGGACAACTGGGCGTGGCCAAGTTGCATCTCATCAACTCGCCGGCTTTGGCCAGCTACACGGGTGAGTCATTTGGACAGGCGCTTGGCCAATTCATCCAGCAACTCGCCCCCGACGTGGTGCTTGCTGCGCACACGCCGCAGGGCAGGGATCTTGCACCGCGCCTGGCCGCCGTGCTCGATGCCGCCCTGGCTACCGACTGCATCCAAGTGAGTCTCGATGGCGGCCAGGTGACCGCTCGACGCCCGGTTTACGCCGGTAAAGCCACGGCCGAAGTTGAGTTCAACGGTGACAGCCTGAAGGTGATCACCGTCCGGCCGCGCACGGTCAAGGCACCGGAGCCGGATGCCTCTCGCAGTGTCGAGGTTACCGAGGTTGCCGTCGAGTTGCCGGGACAAAAAACGGCACTCAAGGAAATCATCGCCAGCGACAACGTGCGTCCGGATGTCACCGAGGCGGCAATCATCGTTACCGGCGGCCGCTCATTGGGCAGCGCGGAAAACTTCAGCATCATCGAGAATTTCGCCGATAGCATCGGCGCGGCGGTCGGCTCGTCGCGCGCGGCGGTCGATGCCGGTTACCGGCCGTATCGCGACCAGGTCGGCCAGACCGGGAAGGTGGTGTCGCCGCAGGTTTACATTGCGTGTGGTGTCAGCGGCGCAATCCAGCACTTGGCCGGCATGCGCACTTCGAAGCACATCGTTGCCATCAATACCGACCCGGAAGCGCCGATTTTCCAGTTGGCCGACTACGGCATCGTCGGTGATCTGTTCGAGGTTGTGCCGCAACTCACCGAGGCGGCAAAAAACCGGAACAGAAGTTGATCCGATGGACACGCTTGGCGACGCAGAGATTGTGGTGATCGGTGGCGGGGGCGTCGGCTGCGGTGTGGCGCACAGCCTCTGTCAGGCCGGAAAAACCGATGTCCTCTTGCTCGAGAAAAACGACGCGCTCGCCGCAGAAACCACCTCGCAGGCGGCCGGCCTGGTCGGTCAGGTTCGCACCAGCATCGAGCGCGTTAAGTTGGCCATGTGGTCGGTCAGGACGTTCTCTGAAATGGAGGCCGAGCCGGAGGCCAAGCCAGGCTGGCGGCAGGTCGGCTCGCTACGCGTGGCGTTAACCGACGCGCGTGTCGCTGAGTTTGAGCAGATGAAAACCGTTGCCGAAGAGGCCGGCCTTGAGACATCGTTCATCAGTAATGGCGACGCCAAGGCCAAGTGGCCGATGTTTGATTTTTCCCCGGCCAAATTGGTGCTGTGGTGTCCGAGCGACGGCTACCTGCAACCCAACGATCTTGCGATGGCCTATGCGCATCGTGCCCGGCAAAAGAACGTTCGAGTGGTCACCGGTGTCACGGTCGAGGGTATCCGCACCGAGAACGGCCGCGTCATCGGTGTTGACACAAGCCAGGGTGCAATCGCCTGCGACACAGTCATCAACGCCGCCGGCGCGCACGCGTGGCACATCGCGAAAATGGTCGGACTCGAATTGCCGATTTTCCCGGTGAGGCACGAATATTTTGTGAGTGTCGATGCTGAAGGCATGAAGCCGGAACTACCGGTGATGCGTGTGCCGGATGCCTCGCTTTATCTTCGCGCCGAGATCAACGGCCTGCTGCTTGGGGGCTGGGAACCCGAATCGCTTTCGCTCATGCCGGATGATTTCGAAAACGGCCAGATGCCGCCGCGCGTTGAGGAGGACTGGGACGTGATGGGCTGGTTTATCGAGCAGATCGCGCCGCTCTACAGCAAGGCGGCCGACCTTGGCGTGCGCAGCATTTTCAAGGGCTGGCCCACCTTTGTGCCGGACGGAAAATTTATCATCGGCGAGAGCAGGCAACTCAAGGGCTTTGTAATGGCCGGCGGCTGTAACGCCCACGGTGTCAGCGGCTCGGCCGGCATCGGCCGGCATGTGGTTGAGTCGATGCTCAAGTCGGAACCGTCGCCCTACGTGCGCAGTCTTAGCCCGGATCGGTTCCTCGATGGCGAGTGGGATGCGGCCGAGGCTCAAACCCTGGCCAGGCGCATTTACGAAACTTATTATGGGCTCGGAAGCTGACACACTGGAATCCACTCAACCGGTCAAGCTTCCGGAGCGCGCGCGGGTGGTTATCATCGGTGGCGGCGTCGTCGGTTGTAGTGTGGCGTATCACCTTACGCGCCTGGGCTGGAACGATGTCGTCGTGCTTGAGCGCAAGACCTTGACCGGTGGCTCGACGTTTCACGCCGCCGGCCTGGTCGGCCAACTCCGCAGCTCGGCCAGCATTACGCAGCTGCTCAAATACAGCGTCGATCTTTACGATAAACTCGAGGAGGAAACCGGCCAGGCAACCGGCTGGAAGGCCAACGGTGGCCTGCGCCTGGCCTGCAACAACGAGCGCCTTTCCGAGATCAAGCGACAGGCCACCACGGCTCACAGCTTCGGACTAGAGATGCATTTGCTCTCACCAAGTGAAGCAAAGGAACTTTGGCCGATGATGGATGTCTCGGACTTGGTTGGCGCAGCGTTCCTGCCGACAGACGGGCAGGCGAGTCCGTCCGATTTGTGTCAGGCCCTTGCCAAGGGAGCGAAGATGAAGGGCGCGCAAATCATCGAGGGCTGCCGCGTGACCGGTTTCGACATTCGAGACGGGCAAGTTGCCGCCGTGCAAACGGAACAGGGCAACATTGAGTGCGAAATCGCGGTCAACTGCTGCGGCATTTGGGCGCGCGAATGCGGCCGCTTGGCTAACGTCTCCGTGCCGGTGCAGCCGATGCAGCACCAGTATCTCATCACAGAGCCGGTCGAGGGCATCACCTCCGATCTACCGACGCTGCGCGACCCGGATCGGCTCTGCTATTTCAAGGAGGAGGTTGGCGGCTTTGCGATGGGCGGCTACGAGTTGGATCCGATGCCATGGACGCCGACAAAAGGCATCCCGCGCGAATTCCATTTTCAACTGCTTGAGAGCGACTGGGACCAGTTCGAGGGGTTATTTCTGCTGGCCGCCGGTCGCGTTCCTGTGCTGGAAAACGCCGGTATTCGGCAGCTCATCAATGGCCCGGAAGCGTTCACGCCGGATGGCAGTTTTATTCTCGGCGAGGCGCCGGAGGTGCGTGGTTTTTTTGTCGGCGCCGGCTTTAACGCCTACGGTATCGCGGCCAACGGCGGGGCGGGACGGGCGTTGGCGGAGTGGATTGTTGGTGGCGAGCCGTCGATGGATTTGTGGCCGGTGGACATCCGGCGATTCGGCGAGCATCACCACGACACGAAGTTTCTCATCGAGCGCACGACCGAGGCCACCGGCAAGCATTACACGATGGCTTGGCCAAGCGAGGAACACGAGTCGGGTCGGCCGCTGAAGACCTCGCCGCTTTACGAACGACTCAAGTCGGACGGCGGCTGTTTCGGCAGCAAGTTTGGCTGGGAACGGCCAAACTGGTTTGCGCCGGACGGCGTCGAGCCGAGGGACGAGCCAAGCTACAGTCGCGCGAACTGGTTCGAACATGTGGCCCGCGAACACCGACACACGCGCGAAGCGGTGTCGCTCTTCGATGAATCTTCGTTCGCGAAATACCGGCTCGAGGGACCGGACGCCGAGAAGGCGCTTTCGTGGATCTGCGCTAACGACATCGCTGTCGAGCCGGGTCGGCTGGTTTACACGCAGCTCTGCAACCAGCGCGGTGGCATCGAGGCCGACCTCACCGTTTGCCGCCTGGCCAAGGACGAATTTTACATTGTCACCGGCACCGGCTCGGCTGCGCGTGACTTCAACTGGATTGAACGCAACATCCCCGCCGGGTGCGATGTGCAGTTGACGGATGTCTCGATAGCGAATGCGGTGCTGGGGCTGATGGGGCCGCTTGCGCGAGAGGTGCTCACGCAGGCCGCCGACGCCGATTTGTCGAATGACGCGTTTCCGTTTGCAACCTCGTGCGACTTGCAGGTCGCCGGGGCGATGGTGCGGGCCATGCGCGTGACATTCGTTGGCGAATTGGGTTGGGAACTGCACGTGCCGGTCGAGTCGGCGACGGCGGTTTATGATCGGCTGATGGAGCTTGGCCATGCGTATGGCATCGCCAACGCCGGTTATCGTGCCATTGATAGTTTGCGCCTGGAAAAGGGCTACCGGATCTGGGGAGCCGACGTGACGCCCGATCACACCCCACTCGAGGCCGGACTCGGCTGGGCGGCCAAGCTGAAGACCGACACACCGTTTCTCGGCCGCGAGGCGCTCGAGCAGCAAAAGGTTCGTCACTTGGCCAAGCGCCTGGCCTTTTTCACGGTGGACGACCCCGAGGTGGTGCTTTTGGGTCGCGAGACGATTTACCGCGACGGAGAGCGCGTGGGCTGGATCACCAGCGGTGGTTTCGGGCACACCGTTGGCCAAGGGATAGGCATGGGCTACGTGCGAAATAACGACGGGATCGATCGTGACTTTTTGCTCAGCGGCAACTACGAGCTGGAGGTGGCCTGCGAAAGCGTGCCGGCCAAGCTATCGCTGCAACCGGCCTACGATCCAAAATCCGAACGAGTGAAAATGTGATGGACGATCCGGCGCAAATCACGCGTGAAACGTTCGGCAACATTCCGCCGTCGTCGGTCATTGCGTTTTACGTTTTGGCTGTGGCGTCGCTGCTTGTGTTTTGTTGGGGCCTGTGGCGTCGCTGGAAACTGTGGCGGCAGGGCAGGTCGGTCGCTTTCAGGGAAATCCTGCTCGACAATTATCAGCGCTTGAAGCCGCGTCTTGGCCGGTTGCTGAAGGAGGGCCTCGGACAAAAACGGGTGCGTGGCCGTGGCCTGGCCAGTTGGGCACACATCATGATGTTCGCCGGGTTCATGATGCTCTTCCTTGGCACGACGCTGCTGGAGATTGATCACCTTGCGGCCAAGGTTTCAGAGAAGTTTCATTTTCATTACGGATGGTATTACGTGATCTACGAGGGAGCTCTCGATGTGTTCGGCATGCTGTTCATCCTCGGCATCACTCTGTTCGCATGGCGTCGGATGCATCGACCGAGCAGCGTCGGGCATCGCGCAAGCGATTGGACAGCACTTGGCTTGTTCCTCGGCATTGGCATCACGGGCTACCTCGTCGAGGGGCTGCGTATTGTATGGGATCAGCCGGAAGGATTGGCGCTGTGGTGTTCGCCGGTCGGCGCCGGCGTTGCCAAGTTGTTCGGCGGGATGAGCGAATCGACCAGCCGCTCGGCGCATCTTGTCGTATGGTGGGTGCATGCCGCGATGGTATTTGGTTTCTTCGCGATGATTCCGTTCACGCGTCTGCTTCATTTCATTACCGGTCCGGCGAACCTGTTTTTCTCCACGCCTTCGCTTGGCCAACTGAAGCCCATTTCCATCGAGGAGGTCGAGGAAACCGGCGTGGTCGGCGTCTCGGAGATCGCACACCTCGACCAGCAGCAACTCTTGAGCCTCGACGCCTGCATGGAGTGCGGCCGATGTGACGATGCCTGTCCGGCGTTTGCCTCCGGCAAGCTGCTCTCGCCCAAGGCTGTCGTGCAGGATTTGAAGGGACTGATGCAGGCCACGGCCAACGGCGGGTCGGTTGCGCTGCACGGCGACACGATTCAGGCCGAGACCGTCTGGGCGTGCACCTCGTGTAACGCCTGCGTGACCGCCTGCCCGGTGCGGGTCGATCCGCTTGGCTTGTTGTTTGACCTGCGCCGAGATCGCGCCGCCGAGGGGGCACTGGCCGGTTCCGCCGCCAACTCGATGCGTCAGATGCAAACCAAGGGCAACCCTTGGGGTTTCCCACAGGCCGAGCGCCTGGCCTGGGCGGAGGGGCTCGACGTGCCGTTGGCCAGTGAACATCCCGACTTTGAAATCCTGTGGTGGGTCGGCTGCGCCGGGTCGTTCGATCGCCGCACGCAGAAGGTCACCCGAGCCATCGCTAAGCTGCTGCTCAAGGCCGGCGTGAACTTTGCCGTGCTGGGCCCTAACGAATGTTGCACCGGAGACTCGGCCCGGCGGCTCGGCGACGAGTTTTTATTTCAGGAATTGGCCGAGAAAAATCATGCGACACTGAAGCAGCATGGCGTGCGGAAAATCCTGACCCAATGTCCGCACTGCCTGAACTCGCTGACGCACGACTATCCGCAATTCGGCGACCAATTTGAAGTCGTGCACCATAGCGAGTTTTTGCAGCAGTTGATCGATAACGGTAAACTCACCGCACCCAAACGCAATGGCTCGGTGACTTATCATGATCCGTGTTACCTCGCGCGTGTCAACGGCGTGCACCAGGCGCCGCGCGACCTACTGGGCGAAGGCGTGAGCGAAATGGAGCAGCGACGCGAAAAGACCTTTTGTTGTGGAGCCGGTGGTGGGAGGATGTGGATGGAGGAGGAGGCCGACCAACGGGTATCCGTGCTGCGCGCGCGCGAGGCGGTCGAGACTGGCGCGGAAACCGTAGCCGTCGGCTGCCCGTTCTGCCTGACGATGATGACCGACGGTGTCAAGTCGTGTGGCTCTGATGCTGTGGTTGAGGACGTCGCCGAAAACTTGGCCAAGCGGCTCGGTCTTTAACTTTTTGAACCAATGAACGCTACCGACAACTTCCGTGACCGTGCGCTCCAGTTTTTCCCCGGCGGATCGAATGGTGAATACGGCATCCCGGAGGGCGATGCGCCGGTGCTGGAGCGTGGGCAGGGCTGTCGCGTGTGGGACACCGAGGGACGCGAGTATCTTGACATGACTATGGCATGGGGCGCGGTGCTCGTGGGCCATGCGCATCCGAAAGTGCTTGAGGCAGCCGCAGCTGCAGCGTCCAAGGGCGCCAACTTCGCCGCTGTCAACCGGCCGATGGTCGAGTTGGCCGAGCGCATAGCCGACCTCAGTCCGTGCGCGGAGCGCATCCGGTTTGTTGCCAGTGGCACCGAGGCGACCATGCTGTGTTTGCGAACGGCACGAGCGACAACCGGCCGGCCAAAGATTTTGAAATTCGAGGGCGCGTATCACGGTCAATATCCCGAAGGGGTGACTAGCTTGGTTGGCAGCGATCTGCCCGAATTGCCGCAGCCGGATTCCTCTGGCACCGGCGCGCCGTCGGTCGAGCGCGATGTGTTGGTCGCACCGTACAACGACCTCGCCTCAACACGTAAAATTCTTACCGATTACTCAGACGAACTGGCCGCCGTGATCGTTGAGCCGCTGCACCGATGTATTCCGCCGGTGGACGGTTTTTTGCAGGGACTCCGCGAGGCTACGACTAGGCTGGGCATTGTGCTGGTGTTCGACGAAGTGGTCACCGGCTTCCGCCTGGCTCTGGGCGGCGCGCAGGAATATTACGGCGTGTCGCCCGATCTCGTGGCCTACGGCAAGGGGCTGGGCGGCGGCTTCCCGATCGGCGCGTTCGGGGGGCGTACCGATGTAATGGAGGCGGTGAACGAGCAACGGTTACCCGGACCGAACTATGCGTGGTCGGCCTCGACCACCGGCGGCAACCCGGTTTCCTCCGCTGCAGCGCTGGCCGCCATCGACGTGTATAACGAGTCCGGAGTTTACGATCGGTTGCACGCGATGGGGAGGCGATTCCGGGAGCAACTTGATCAGGCACTTGACCAGGCGGGCGAGACGGCGCAGGTACTCGGTGACGGACCGCTGGCGCAGGCGGCATTTCTCGATCGCCCGGTGCAAAGCCACCGTGACTGGCTCGCTGCCGACCGCGACCGCGGCCGAGCCGTGATGTTTGAATTGCTCCGCCGCGGAGTGTTCCTTAATCCAATGGGCACAAAACTTTACCTCTCCCTTGCTCATACCGAAGCCGATCTCGACGAGTTTACCGCTCACTTCGCTGCCGCACTGCAATCCACCCGGCCGCAATGAAACAGAAGATTTTGGATGAGGAAATATTGGTTGAGACCTGGAAGCCCTCAACCCGTATTCTGCCCGTGCTTGGTCTGGAGGCGCACGAACCGATCCCCTTGAGAAGAATGATATCAAGGAGAAACATCCCGAGGCTGTAAAGGAACTGACAAGAATACTCGAACAATGGCAGACGACTCTGCCGATCAAATCAACGGGCAATGTTTTCTCAAAGCTTCGAAATCCCAAGAAATAATATGAAACCAAAAAATAAACTTATCCAAACTCTTACTGCCACCACCTTGTTGGCGGTCCTAACCCTGTCGGTTCCGGCCCAGGACTTGCCTGATCCGGACGGCAAACCGGCGGATATGAGTAAGCCGGTCCAGGTTTACATCCTCTTGGGGCAATCCAATATGCTGGGGGCTGGAAAAATCAAGGGCGGTGAAGGCTCGCTCGAACACGCGGTTAAGGAGAAGAAGTTTTACCCTTACCTCGTGGATAAGGCAGGCAATTGGACCGAGCGCAAGGACGTGCGAAACGTACGCGTGATGGGCAGTGGCACCGGTGGAATGCGGGGTTTCAATAACGAGTGGATGACCATCAAAGGCGGAAAGATCGGTCCGGAGTTTGGCATCGGCCACCACATTGGCAACGCCGTTGACGCACCGGTCCTGATTCTTAAGAGCTGCATCGGTAACCGTGCCCTGGGCTGGGACCTGTTGCCGCCGGGAGGCGAAGGCTTTGAGTTTACCGATGCCAAGGGTGTCACCTGGGTTCATCCCGGGTACAAGGGCACACCTGAACGCTGGGTGAAGGGCACGGAGCCGAAGAAGATCAAGTGGTACGCTGGCATGCAGTACGACGGTGATATTGCCAGAGCGAAGAAGGTCCTCGCGGAACTCGACAAGTACTATCCTAGTGCGAAGAAATACGAGGTCGCCGGATTTTTCTGGTGGCAGGGCGATCGGGATAGCCGCAGTGCCGCGCTATCCAGCCGATACGAGAAGAACCTTGTCCATATTATTAAACAGCTTCGTAAGGACTTCAATGCGCCCAAGGCCAAGTTTGTCTGTGCCTCACTCGGCCAGACCAAGAAGGGTGCTACTGATGGTGGCGGGAAAATCTTGGATGCCATGTTCGCGGTCGACGGCAAGTCCGGCAAATATAAGGATTTCAAGGGTAACGTTGCCTTCGTCTACACCCACCCGCTATCTAAAGGAGGCAGCTCAGGTGGCCACTACAGCGGTAACGCCGAGACCTACATGAACGTAGGCGAAGCCATGGGCCGGGCCATGGTCGATCTATTGGGCCTTTCCAAGTGATGCCCAAACTGACGTCCGCCCCAATGAAGAGAATATTCAGCCTATTGGCAGGATGTTTCTTTGTCGTAGCCACTCCGCTCCAAGCGGCTGAAAAGCGACTACCTCTCAAGGGTGAGGTGTTCACCATTGATGAGTGTACTGCGTTTCTGATCCTTCCCGAGAAACCCAAGGCGGATCAGCCTATTCCATGGGTGTGGTATGCACCGACCTTGCCGGGGCTTCCTGCCAATTCGGAGAAATGGATGTTCGATAGGTTTCTGAAGGCGGGTATTGCCATTGCTGGTGTGGATGTAGGTGAATCCTACGGCAGCCCGAAGGGAAGGTCGGTCTACTCCGCGCTGCATGAGCATCTGGTGTCGAAGCGAGGATTGGCCAAGCAGGCCAGTCTCTTGGCCCGGAGTCGTGGCGGGCTCATGTTATACTGCTGGGCAGTTGAAAACCCCGACAAGGTGAAGTGCATCACCGGCATCTATCCGGTCTGCAATATTGCCAGTTACCCCGGGCTAAAGAGGGCCTGCGGGGCTTATGGCTTAACGGCCGAAGAGCTAAAGGCCCAGTTAAGTAAGCACAACCCGATTGATCGGCTGGCTCCTTTGGCGAAGGCGAAGGTGCCCATCTTTCATATTCATGGAGACAATGATTCGGTGGTTCCCGTGGATAAGAATTCAGCCATCATCAAGGAGCGGTACGACAAACTGGGTGGCCCCATGACGCTGGAAGTCGTCAAGGGGCAGGGCCACAACATGTGGTTCGGCTGGTTCCAAAGCCAGAGCCTGGTTGATTTCGTGATCAAACACGCCAAAGATGTGAACTTGAGCAAAGATAGGTAGAGTCGCCTAAGTAACAATCAACCATGTCCCTGTTATCGTGCGACCTTGAACCTCTCCTAAATCAGGCTGGCGGATGATGCTGCAGAGTCTCTGTCTTTTTAAGAAACCCAGCTAAAGCGCAGGGCTTAATTCAAATCTTTTTCCTGGGTAATGCTGTAGAGGTGGGTGCGGCCCCGTAGGAAGAGTTGATTTCCGGCAAGTGCGGGTGAGGAAACGATTTGTTCGCCGAGATCGTTTTTGGCGATGATCTTGAGTTCGCGGGAGCGTTTGAGGACGAGGGTCATGCCGCTGCGATCGTTCAGATAGATTCGGCCGTCCGCCCCGACGGGTGACGCATAAACGTTCGTGAGGCCCTTAAGGCGTGTGCGGTCGATGTAGGTTTTGCCGCTCTTGGCGTTCACGCAGGAGAGAAGCGCCTGGTTGGATTGAGTGAAGTAGAGCAGACCATCGTACAGGATCGGGGAAGGGACGTACGGAGTGCCGCGGCGTTTGGTCCAAAGGATTTTATCGGAACCGGTGATATCGCCTTTGGCATTCAACGGGATGGCCATCAAGGAGTAGCCTTTATAGCCGGTCATGCAGTAAACGGTGTCACCTTCGGCGATCGGGCAAGGGATAGCGTTGCCGGTGAGGCCGGCACATTTCCAGATCACCTTGCCGGTGTCCAGATCGTAGCTGCGAACTTTGCCGGAAGCGGTGGTGATGACTTGTGTTTTGCCGCTGTGCGCAATAATGGCTGGAGTGGCCCAAGCGTTGCCTTCGTGGCGGTCGACTTTCCAGAGTGACTTGCCGTTTTTGGCGCCAAGAACCTCGATGGAGGATTGCCGGGAGTGATCGCGGACGATGACAATTTTATCGTTGTGTACCACTGGCGAGCAGCCTTCGCCGAGACTGGCGCCCATTTTGATTTTTCCTAGTTTGCGTTCCCAGACTTTGTTGCCATCGAGGTCGAAGCAAAACAGCCCGGCTGAGCCGAACCAGCAGTAAAGACGATTGCCGTCGGTGGTCGGTGAGGCGGAGGCGAAGTTGTTGTCGCTGTGCGTGCCTTCGTGAGGAATAAGTTTTGTGGCAGGCTTGCGCCAGAGCACTTTGCCGGTGCTACGGTCAAGGCACAGGACGACAAGCTCGTAGGAGGTGTTCGGGTGTGTGATGTCAAAGACTCGCTTTGGCTGATCCTCCGGCCTGGGCAGGCCCGGGTCTACTTCGCCGGTGTTGATCGCCGTGAGGACGAAAAGCTTGTTGCCCCAGATAATCGGGGTGGAACTGCCGTTACCCTCGACCGGCGTCTTCCACTGGATGTTGTTGGTTGGGCTCCATTGGACGGGAGGCTTGGCCGTGGTGGAGACTCCGTTGGCATCCGGTCCGCGCCAGTGGTGCCAGTTGTTCGGCTTGGCCTCCTCAAATTGATCCGCATACACTTGGGTAAGCGGAAGCGTCGCGGCGATCAGGCCAAGCGTTGTGAGTAAGGTGATTTTGTTCAGTGTCATTTCCTTTATTTTCATTTCAAGAGAGTGTGAGTTCACCCGGGCGCTTGTTTGTTATTGGATTACTTGGCCAAAATCAGGACGAAACCAAAACGCTTCACGCCCGAAAGCTAGGTCCAAAATCCTACTTTCGCAACGGCGGGTTGTCCGCTGGGCCAATAAAAAAGGCAGCTCGTGGGAGCCGCCTTTTGGGTAATTGGTTTTGCGGGTCTTAGATGAATTCGTTGATCAGGTTCTCGAGGAATTCCTGGCGGCCGCTCTCGTTCTTGGTGACCTCTCCCTTCTTGAGCATGTAGGTCTCAAGGGTCTTGAAGCTCGCTTTGCCGGACTCGATCTTTTTGCCGACGCCGGTATCCCATGAACGGTAGCGGTTGCTGACAAATTCCGCCAGGCGACCATCGGCGCGGATTGCCGCGGCGATCTTGAGGCCGCGTGCAAAGGTGTCCATCCCGCCGATGTGCGCATGGAACAGGTCGACTGGCTCGTAGCTTTCGCGGCGTACCTTGGCATCGAAGTTTACGCCACCTGTCTTGAAACCGCCCATCTTGAGTATGCCAAGCATGCATTCGGTGGTGAGGTAGACGCTTGTGGGGAACTGGTCCGTATCCCAGCCGAGCATCGGATCGCCGGTGTTGGCATCGATGGAGCCGAGCGCTTTGGCGGCGATGGCGACTTCGAGTTCGTGCTGCATCTCGTGACCGGCCAGGGTGGCGTGGTTGGTCTCCAGGTTCAGCTTGAGGTGGCCCATCAGCTTGTATTGCCGGAGGAAGTTCAAGCAGGCCGCGGCGTCGGAGTCGTATTGGTGCTTGGTCGGTTCCATAGGCTTGGGTTCGATGTAGAATTGGCCCTTGAACCCGATCTTCTTCTTGTGCTCGACCGCCATGTGGAGGAACGCGCCCAGGTGGTCGAGTTCGCGCTTGATGTCGGTGTTCCAAAGTGTCGAGTAACCTTCGCGGCCGCCCCAGAATGTGTAGCCCTCGCCGCCGAGTTGGTGCGTGACCTCGATGGCTTTTTTCACCTGTGCGGCGGCGTAGGCGAAGGCGTCGGCATTGCAGCTTGTGGCGGCGCCGTGCATGTAGCGCGGGTTGGCGAAGAGGCAGGCGGTGCCCCAGAGCAGCTTAATGCCGGTGCGCTCCTGTTCGGCCTTGAGTACCTTGGCCACGGCATCGAGATTCTTGTTGGAGGCGGCAAGGCTTTTGCCCTCCGGCGCGACGTCCCGGTCGTGGAAGGCGTAATATGGCGCGCCGAGTTTTTCGATAAACTCGAAGGCGGCACGAACGCGTTTCTGCGCGTTCTTGACCGACTCGCTGCCGTCATCCCAGGGGCGGAAAGCCGTGCCGACACCGAACGGGTCGGACAAAGGATTGCGGAAGGTGTGCCAGTAAACCACGGAAAAGCGCAGGTGTTCCTTCATGGTCTTGCCTGCTACGATTTCGTCCTCGTTGTACCACTTGAAGGACAGCGGATTTTTGCTGTCCGGTCCTTCGTATTTGATTTTTTTGATCTTCGGGAAAAAAGCCATTTTTCTGTTTAAATAGAATTGGGTCGCTTTGCGTGCGCGGCGATTGCTACCGGCGTGCGCGGCAAAATACAACCCAAAACAGGTGTTTTGGCGTTGTCATTGGCCATGCGCTTGGCTTTGATTCTTCGCATGCACTTTTCTCGACTGATGTTCGGCCTGCTTGCGGCTTTTTTGTTGAGCGGCCTGGCCAACGCGGTGGAGCCGGCCAAACGGCCTAATTTTGTCTTTATTGTATCGGAGGACAACTCGATCCACTACCTGAGGCTGTACGGGAATAAACTCGGGATCACGCCCAACATCGAGCGCCTGGCCGCCGAGGGGCTGACGTTTAACCATGCTTTCTCCGCCGCGCCGGTCTGTTCCGTTGCGCGGACGACCTTGGCCACGGCGATGCACGCGCCTCGTGTTGGTTTCCAGTACCACCGCAAATCGGCCTTGGCCAACCTACCCCCAGGTGTGAAGCCTTGGTCGGCGGTTCTGCGGGATCAGGGCTACTACGCCACAAACAACTCCAAGACCGACTACAACTTCAAGGTCGACATGAAGCAGGCATGGGACATGTCCTCCGGCAAGGCCACATGGCGCAATCGACCAAACAAGGACATGCCGTTCTTTCACATGCAGTCGTTTGCCGACTCGCATGAGAGCCGGTTGCATTTCCCGCTCAAACAGATGGAGAAGCCCACCGAGACGTCGCATGATGATGTCGAGTTGCAGCCTTACTTTCCTGACACCCCAATCATTCGCTATACCAAGGCGCGCTATTTTGACCGGATGAAAATCATTGATGGTCATGTTGGGCGCATCGTGAAGCAACTCGCCGAGGACGGGTTGCTCGAGGACACGTTCCTGTTTTATTTTGGCGATCACGGCGGGGTGATGCCGCGCAGCAAGGGCTACGCCTACGAAAGTGGCCTGCACGTGCCGCTGGTCGTGCGCATCCCGGAGAATTTCAAACACCTGGTCGATCACAAGCGGGGTGAGCGCACGGACGGTTTCGTGAGCTTCATCGACTTTGGCCCGTCCGTGCTCAACTTGGCAGGAATCAAGCCACACAAGGAACTTGATGGTGTGGCGTTCCTGGGTCAGGGCGTCAGTGCGGCCGACTTGGCCAGGCGCGACGAAGTGTTCGGCCATGCCGACCGGTTTGATGAGAAGTTTGACATGGTGCGTACCTTCCGCAAGGGCAAGTGGAAGTACATCCGCAACTACCAGGGCTACTACGCCGACGGCCTACAAAACAATTACCGCTACCGGCAGTTGGCTTACGACAACTGGCGAGACCTTTACCGGGCCGATCGATTGAACCCTGTGCAGCGCCAGTTCTTCGAGCGGCGGCCGGTCGAGCAGTTGTTCGATTTAGAGGCCGACCCGCACGAGGTGAACAATCTCGCCGGTGACCCGGACCAGGCCAAGCGCTTGGCCGATTTGCGCGGACGGTTGCGCTCTAAAATGAAATCAATCAATGACCTGAGTTTTTATCCCGAGAACCGAATGGTCACCGATGCGCTTGGCGATGGCGTGGCGTTTGGCCGCAAAAACGCGCAGCAGGTCAGCCGGCTTTCAGATCTCGCAGACTTGGCACTGGTTCCGTTTGCCGATGCCCGCAAGAAACTGGGCCAGGCGCTGCGTTCCAAGGGCATCCTGCGTCGCTACTGGTCGCTAAAAGTCTGCGCAAACTTTGGCGGACAGGCCAGGCCGTTGGCCAAGGCGGCCAAGCCGTTGCTGAAGGACAAGGACTTGATGGTGCGCGTGCGTGCGGCGGAATTCCTCGGCGGCATCAAGGCCGTCGATCCGATGCCGACACTCTACGATGTGGTCAACACCGCCGAGACAGAGCAGGAACTGATGATTGCGTTCAACACGATCGTCTATCTGCGCGACCAGATCGGCCACAAGTACGATCCAGAAAAAGTGAAGCTCAAGTTCGACAAAGGCGAAGTGTATCGCCGTGTCCAATACCTCGCCGGAACTGAACCCAACACGAACTATTAATCTACCAAAAATGAAAATGAAAATGACAAACCCACATCGAAACATCTTCGCCTTGGCTGCCGGCTTGGCGTTGGCGTTGCCCGGCCTGGCCAATGGTGCGGAGGCGAATTGGCCGAACTGGCGCGGTGCGAACGAAAACGGCTCGACTGTCAGCGGCAGCTATGTCGCGACGTTCAACAACGAGAAAAACGTGAAGTGGAAAACGGCTCTTCCGGCCAAGGGCTGCTCTACGCCTATCGTTTGGAAGGACCAAATCATCATCACCAGCCCTAGCGACGGCGAGGACACGGTCATGGCGTTTGACTGGAACGGTAAAAAACTCTGGCAGACGGAAGTCGGCGACGAGCGAGCCGGCAAACATCGAAACGGCTCCGGCAGCAATCCTTCGGCGATCACCGATGGCAAGTTGCTATTCGCCTATTTTAAGAGCGGCAACCTTGCCGGCTTCACTCTGGAGGGCAAACTGCTGTGGAAAACCAACCTGCAGGATCGATTCTCGCGGGACACCCTGTACTGGGACATCGGCACCTCGCCGGTTTTAACGGCGAAACATGTCGTGTTGGCGGTGATGCACTCCGGCGAATCGTACCTAGCGGCGTTCGATAAACGCACCGGTGAGTTGGCGTGGAAGGAATCCCGCAACTACGAGACGCCGGTGGAGTGCGATCACAGCTACGCGACGCCGCATGTGGTGCAGTATCAGGGCCGAGAAGCGATCGTGGTTTGGGGTGCCGAGCGCCTGACGATTCATAACGCCGCCGATGGAAAATTGTTCTGGACCTGTGAAGGCTTCAACCCCGACCAGCGCAGCAACTGGGTGCAGGTGGCCTCCTCGGTGCTCGCGGGCGACATGGCGATCGTGCCGTACGGCCGCGGCAAGCACGTGGCCGGCATTGAGTTGAGCGGCAAAGGCAACATCACCCAGTCCAATCGCAAGTGGACCCTGACCGGCACAGGCTCGTTCGTGCCGACGCCGGCGGTCAAGGATGGAAAAGTATACGTCCTTGGCGATCGCGGCTCGGTGACCTGCCTCGATTCCAGGACCGGCAAAAAGCTTTGGTCCGGCCAATTTCCGAAGAACCGCGCCAGCTACTACTCATCGCCGACCGTGGCGGACGGCAAGCTCTATGCCTCGCGCGAGGATGGCGTGATCATGGTCGCCGGCATCACCGAAGGGTTCAAATTTCTCGCTGAAAACAATATGGGAGAGCGGATCATTGCGACCACGGTTCCTGTTCGGGATCAACTCCTGATCCGGGGCGAAAAACACCTCTTCTGCATTGCGAATTAGAGATGACGAGCGTGCGTTTCCTTCTTCAGTTGTTGGCTGCGGTTGTGTTGTCGTCCACGATTCAAGCAGCGGATAAAAAGCCGAACGTTCTCTTTATTGCGATCGATGATCAGAACGACTGGATCGGCTATCTCGGTGGGCATCCGATGGCAAAGACACCGCACATTGATCGCTTGGCCAGGCGTGGCACGGCGTTCACCAATGCACATTGCCAGGCACCGTTGTGCAACCCTTCACGTACAAGCTTGATGACCGGGATGCGGCCCAGCACGACCGGTATTTACGGTCTATCACCTTGGTTTCGAACAGTGCCAGGGTTGAAAGATCTCGTGACACTGCCGCAGTACCTCAAGCAGCACGGCGGCTACACAACCTACTCGACGGGAAAAATTTTTCATGGTCGCTACGGTCGACAGAGGACGGACAAGGAATTCGATAAACTTGGCCCGGGAGCCAGCGGGGCACCTTATCCGCCGTCGAAATTGATCGGTTCGACGCCGTTCGGAAACCACAAGCTGATGGACTGGGGCGTGTTCCCACATAAGGACCAGGACAAGGGCGACTGGAAGGTCGCCTCGTGGGCCGTCGATCAGCTCGATGCCAAGCCCAGCGAGCCGTTCTTTTTGTCGGTCGGCTTTTTCCTCCCGCATGTCCCGTGTTTGGCGACGCAAAAGTGGTTCGACCTATATCCGGACGACGACAGTGTGCTGCCAAAAATCCTTCGCGGTGACCGTGACGACACCCCCCGTTTTTCGTGGTATATGCACTGGTATCTGCCGGAGGTTCGCCACAAGTGGCTGGAGGAAAGCAACCAGTGGCGCAACCTGGTTCGTAGTTACTTGGCCTGCACGAGTTTCGTGGACAGCCAGGTCGGGCGAGTGCTCGAAGCGCTCAAGCGAAATGAATTTGACGACAACACGGTGATCGTTCTTTGGTCTGATCACGGTTGGCACCTGGGCGAAAAGGCGATCTCTGGAAAAAACACCTTGTGGGATGATGGAACACGGGTGCCGCTGGTGTTTGCCGGCCCGGGTGTGAAGCCCGGCCAGGTGTGTGCCCAACCGGCTGAGTTGTTGGATATTTACCCGACCCTCACTGAACTCTTAAAGCTGCCTGAGAACAAGAAACTCGAAGGCCACAGCCTCATCCCGCAGCTGCGCAACGCGCAAGCCGATCGCAAATGGCCGGCCATCACCACGCATAACCATGACAACCACGGGGTGCGCAGTGAACACTGGCGCTTTATCCAGTACGCCGATGGCAGCCAGGAGTTGTACGACATGAGGAAAGACTCCAACGAATGGGACAACCTCGCCCACGACTCGAAATATGCAGGCGTGATTGCCGAGCATAAAAAGTTTCTGCCGAAGGCCAACCGCCAACCCGCTCCGGGCAGTCGGGCCCGCATTCTGACTTACGTGAACGACAAAGTCGTGTGGCAGGGTGAGGAAATCAAACCGAACGCCCCGATCCCGGGGTTGGATTAGTCATGCGATTTTTTCTCTCCATTATCACCGGGCTCCTCTTTTTGGACGTCTGCTTGTGGGCCGCTGAACCCAAGCTGACAGGTGCTCCGAACCTCAACGAACTTGGAATCAAGTATACACTGAAAAAATCCACTGATCCGATCCCCAATAAAATTCATGTCCTGCGTATTAACCTGGCCTTAAATAAAGTAAAACCCGCTGTGGCCCTTGGTCCGGACCCGGACGGGGATGGCCCGGCTGAAGTATCGCTGACTGATCCTAGAAAACTGGCCTCAAGCCCATCGGTCCTGGCTTTCATCAACACTAACCCCTGGGACAGTTTTCCCAATGCCCAGGGCAAAAAGAACCGAAACTGGTACTCAAATCAACCGGTGGATATCCATGGCCTGGCGGGCACCAAAGGCAAGATGCGCAGCACCATGGCACCCAACAATGCGTCCGTGTGGTTTGATGTTCAGGGGCGGGTACATTTTGGGCACCAACCGGATGATAAACCCGAAGAAGCCACAACCGGATTCCAACTGATACTGTCCAAGGGCAAGCTCACCGTTAACCCGGGCGGAGCTCGCCATCCACGCACCGCCATTGGCACCGACGAGAAGGGGAAAATTCTCTGGTTGGTAGTGGTTGATGGGCGGCAACGACGCTATAGCGAAGGGATGAACATGCATGAACTGGCAAGCTTCATGAAGGAACTTGGCTGCTGGACCGCGACTAATATGGATGGAGGAGGAAGCAGCATCATGGGTCTTTTGGATAAAGACGGTAAATTGAAGGTCATGAATAGCCCATCAGACCGGTCTTCTGGCAGGGTAAAAATCCGTCCTTTACCGATGATTCTCACTATCACAAAATCGACGAATCCGAAGAAATAAGCACAAAAAATTTCTACCCAAAGCCAACCGGTCCCGGACAGTCATTCTCTTGTCTCTTCACTCATGCAAATTTTTCTCTTCATTATCACAGGCCTGATCCTGTTCTCCCCAACTCCAGGCCTCACTGCTGCGAACCAGGCTCCACCCAACATCGTGGTGATCCTCACCGACGACCAGGGCTATGCGGACATCAGCTTTAATCCCAATCATCCCAAGGAGGTGGCGACGCCGCACATGGATGCGTTGGCCCGAGAAGGGGTGTTCTTTTCACAAGCTTACACCAGTGGTCACGTTTGTTCCCCGACACGGGCGGGGTTGATGCTCGGCCAGTATCAGCAGCGGGTGGGCATTTATACGGCAGGTGACGGCGGGCGCGGGTTTAATCCCAAGATGAAAATCTTTCCGTCTTTTTTGTCGGATGACTACACTAGCATGGTTGCGGGCAAGTGGCATCTCGGGCTCGACAATGATTACCCGCAATTAAAGTGGCATGCGCTTAATCGCGGGTTTGATGAGTGCTACAAGTTCATGGGTCGTGGAGGGCATGATTACTTCAAATTACGCGGAGTGAAAGGCCCTGAGTACGCGCCGATCTATCGCAACAGGGAGCGTATCCAAGAGGGAGATTACGAGGGTTACCTCACGACGCGTTTGACGGAGGAGGCGGTATCGTTCATCGACCGGCAAAAGCAGAAGCCGTTCTTTCTCTACCTCGCCTACAACGCGGTGCATGCGCCCGCCCAGGCTCCCAAGGAGGACATCGATCGGATTCAAAAAAAGTTTCCAAAACTCGACAAAAAGCGCGCGATCCTCATGGCGATGCTTCATCACCTGGATCTCGGCGTTGGTGCGGTGGTCAAGAAACTGAAGAACAAGGGAATTTGGGAAAATACGTTGTTATTTTTCCTGACTGACAATGGTGGTGCGAAGGCGATGAACGCAAACAACGGAATCCTGCGTGGCTTCAAGGGCAGTCTGTATGAAGGGGGTATTCGGACGCCCTGGGTGGTCAGTTGGCCGGCCAGGTTGGCCGGCGGCCGCACCGTCGATGCCCCGGTGATCTCGCTGGATATCCTCCCGACGGTGATCGATGCGATGGGTGCGAAAGACAAGGTTAAGCGGGTGTTTGACGGTAAAAGTTTGTTGCCGTTGCTCACGGGAAAATCGACGGTCCATCATCCGGTGCTTTATTGGAACAGCGGCGAGCCCAAGGGCGAATGGGCTGTGAGGGAAGGCGACTGGAAGGCGCACGGTTTCAAGCAAAAATATGAACTTTATGACTTGGCCAGTGATCCGTCGGAGAAAACCGATCTCGCGGCCAAGCGGCCGGAGTTGGCCAAGCGCCTGGCCAAGCGGCACGAAACCTGGCTGGCCGGGATGATCCAGTCGGCGGGCAAAAATAAAACCACCGGTCCAGAGGAGAGGGCCGCAACTTCGGAGCCCAGGTCGAGGGATGCCGCACGGGAAAAGAAACGGGCAGAGCGCAGGAAATCTCGGCAGAAAAAGAAACAGGCCAAGTGAACTTTCTTCGTTCAGTAACGGCGATTTTATTCCTTTTGTTTGCCGCAAACTGGGCCCATGCCAGGCCGAATGTGATGCTCATCGTCTGTGATGATCTGAACACGCACGTCAGCACTTCCGGCTATCCGTACATCAAAACGCCCCACCTCGATCGCTTGGCCAAGGAGAGCCTGATCTTCAACCGGGCCTATTGCCAGTACCCCGTCTGTGGGCCGTCCAGGGCGTCGTTTCTCAGCGGGTTGTATCCTGAGTCGACCGGTGTGTTGAATAACAAGGTCGACATTCGTGAAACACGGCCAGGCACATCGTCGTTGCCACAATTCATGAAGGAAAACGGATACTGGACCGGTGGTGTGGGAAAAGTGTTCCACACGGTGCGTCATGAACCGGGCGATCTTGGATGGAACGAGTATCATCGGTTTGAGAACGATGAGTTTCCGTTTGTTATTGCCGAGAGAAAAAGGTTTGAGGCGAAAAACGGTTCAATTGAACGTGGTAAAACCCGGCGTCAATGGAAGGAGAAGCTTTCAAGTCTGTTCACACAGACGCGCGGCCAACAGACCCCCGGTTACGGGCCAAGCGGTTTGAACGACTCTCAGCATCGCGACGGTCGCAATGCCCGCAAGGTCGTCGAGTGGCTCGACAAAAAAAGCTATGGTGACAAGCCGTTCTTCATCACTGTCGGCATTCACAAACCACACGTCCCGTTCATCGCACCGCAGAAATATTTTAATCTCTATCCAAAGCGCGACCTTAAGTTTGAGTTGAGTCCGTCAAACGATTGGAATGACATCCCGAGGATGGCGATGGTCAAGCGGTTCAGCGGCTTCGGGTTTGAGTTGGGCAGGGAGAATGATCCGCTTCGACGTGAATACACGCAGGCCTATCATGCCTGTGTATCGTTTGTGGATGCACAGATTGGGTTGATTCTCGGCAAGTTGAAGGCACAAAAAATTTGGGAAGACACGATTGTGATATTCACCTCCGACCATGGCTATCACTTGGGGGAGCATTTCATGTGGGGCAAGGTGACGCTCTTCGAGGAATGCGCTCGGGTTCCCCTGGTCGTGCGAGTTCCCGGAGTGTCTCCGGTTGGTTCGAGTAGTGAAGGTTTGGTGGAGACCATCGACCTGTTCCCGACCCTGGCGGAGTTGTGTGACCTGGCTGCTCCGGCAGATTTGCAGGGCCAAAGCTACGCGGGGCTAATCCGGAAACCGGATGGACCAGGCAAGCCAAGCGCATACACTGTCGTGTCGCGTGGTGATCAGTTGGGACGTTCCATTCGGACCATACGCTGGCGCTATGCCGAGTGGGGTGAAGCCAAGGCGGCCGAGTTGTACGATCTGGAGAAGGATCCGAGGGAATACACCAATTTGGCCAGATCACCCGAGCATCGCGTTGTCGTGAATCGGATGAAGGACACCTTGGCCAATCGCCACAGGCAGGCCGAGTCGGCAGGGAACGTAACTGGGAAGTAGTGGAGGATTTCATAAAGACCCTCTTTTTTCTGGCAAAACTTGGCCGGGAGCATAGCATCCCAATCCCAACAGGATAGGTATGCTGACTTTGTTTGATGGCCAACAGCCAATGAGCCGAAGGGAACTACTCCGGGTTGGTTCGCTCGGTCTTGGTGGTCTCTCGTTGTCGTCGCTGCTCGGTGTCAAGGCCTTGGCCAATGGTCAGCCGAACCCGCTCACCGGCAAGTCGGTCATTTTCCTGTTTCAGCAGGGCGGACCAAGCCAGCACGAAACGTTTGATCCGAAGCCCGATGCTCCGTCCGGTGTGCGTTCGGTGGGTGATGTAATCCCAACCTCCCTGCCTGGAGTGAGATTTAGCGGATGGATACCTCGCTTGGCTAGGCTGGCACACAAGTTCTCGGTGGTGCGCTCGTTTCATACCGGCAACTCCGGGCACAACATCCAGCCGATTGTCAGTGACTCCTCCAAACAGGCGAACATCGGTGTGCACTATGCGCGTGTGGCCGGTGTTACCCGGGCCAATTCAGGCATTCCAACCAACGTGGTGCTTTTTCCGCGTTCGGTCGATCCCAATGTGCCCGGACCGGAGGCGCGAGGGAACATTTCTGCGACCGGCCCGTACAGCAAGGGTTATGCCCCGTTTATCCCGGGCAAGGGCGGCCAGTTGCAGGACGACATGAATTTGGCCATGCCGAGGGAGCGTTTTTTTGAACGACGAAAACTGCTCGCTGGTTTGGATAGCCTGAATCGTGCGATTGATGCCAATGGTGAAGTCAACGCGCTCGATGACATCCAACAGCAGGCTGCGGAGGTGTTGCTTGGTGGCGGTGTGTCGAGGGCGTTGGACCTGTCGCAGGAGGATGCAAAGACTTTGGCGCTCTATGACACGAGCCGATACGTCCGTGGCAAAAAATGGAATTCGGTGACCCGTGGCACGAAGGGCTACTACAATGCCCAGGCCGGTACGATCGGCAAGCTGCTGCTGCAGGCTCGCAGGTTGTGCGAGGCTGGTTGCGGTTATGTGACCATCCATGCGAGCTATGCCGGTGTGTGGGACATGCATGCCGACCAGAACAACCTAAACATGCACGATGGCATGGAGGCTGTCGGGCACAGCTTTGACCATGCTGTGGCGGCATTTATCGAGGACTGCGAGGCTCGTGGTTTGTCCGACAAGATCATGCTTGTTTGCTGTGGCGAAATGGGTCGTACCCCGAAGCTTAATGTACGCGGTGGACGCGACCACTGGGCACGCCTGGCGCCGCTCATGATTTACGGTGGCGGCATCGATGGCGGCCGGGTCATTGGCAAATCCGATCGCCTTGGTGGCGAACCGATCACGGATGCCTATAATCCAAGGCATCTTATTTCGTCTATCCTCCGCAAGGTCATCGACCCCGGCCAACTGCGTCTCATCCCCAACGCGCCGAAGGAAGTCACCGAACTGCTCGATCACCCGCCCATTGCCGGGCTGGGGATTGGCTGATTGGCGCTGCAATGTGTTGCCTTTTAAGGAATCAGCGACGCATTGGGAAAATATCAATGAAACAAATTGTCATGCTCCTTGGGTTCATTCTTGCTTTCCTTACAGCCAGTTTCATTGTCCATGCCGATGAGAACGGCGAAACCATTAAGCTTTTCAATGGCAAAGATCTTTCCAATTGGGTGGTCATGGGCAAGCAGGAGGGATGGGAGGTCAAGGACGGTGTGATTCGCTCCGAAGGAGGCAAGGGAGGTCATTGGCTCAGGAGTGAAAACAAATATCAGGATTTTATCTTTAAGGTGGAATGGCGTGTCTCCAAGGGTGGCAACAGCGGTGTCTACATTCGTTCGGCGGTTAAGGGACAACCATGGGAGACTGGGTATGAAATTCAGATTTCAAATGAGCCCAGGGATGATCTGCACTGCACTGGTTCGCTATATGGTTTCTTCCCAGTAAAGCCTCGACCGGATGAGACAGCGGATAAATGGCATACGTTTGAGATTCATTGCAAGGGAACCCAAATCAAGATTATTGCTGATGGAGTGACCTGTGTGAACGCGGACCAAGCGAAACACGAAAAAGCCAAGTTCAAGCCGCTTGTCGGATACGTAGGGCTGCAGGATTCACATTCTCCGGCCGGCCACTATGTTGAGTATCGCAATGTGACCTTGAAAGCGCTTCAAAAATAACATGTCGTTGGCATTGTGTTGAAGGATTTGACGTATCTTGGCCGGTCAGTTGGATGAAAAAAATTCTCCCAAGTATTTTGCTCTTTGCTTGGGCTATGCTTGGACAGGCGGCTGACCAGGGCGTCATTGATTCGATCAAAAAGAAGGGCGGGCTTGTCTTGCAGTTGCAGGGAGAGGCAGAACAGTGGGAGGTTCAGTTTCAATTGGGCGGTCGGGACCTCAACGATGCCGGGTTGGCTGATGTGGCCAAATTGAAAAACACGGCTGAGCTCAACTTGCGCGACACAAAAATCACAAGCGCCGGCCTGGTTCACCTAAAGGGTTTGACTAGGCTCACGCGCCTTCATTTGGAACGAACCAATATCGATGATGGGGGTGTCGCGCACCTTTCCGGCTTGGCCGAACTGGAGTACCTGAATCTGTATGGCACGAAGATTACCGACAAGTCGTTGGAGCACCTGTCCAATCTCAAAAACCTTCGGCAGTTGTATGTTTGGCAGACGGGGGTAACGAGCGAGGGGATTAAGGCATTCAAGAAGGCAGCACCCAATGTGGAAGTGGTGCAAGGCATTGACTTGAGCAGGGTTATTGCCGTGAAAAAAGAGGAACCAAAACCGGAGGATGATCTGCAATGGTTGCCTGAAGGCGGCGATGAAAAGCCGCCAGCCAAATCGATTACGGGTGAGTTCACCGTCGTGCGGTTCATCAACAAACGCGACCAGGCAGTAAAACTTTATTGGATCGACTATGGCGGGAAACCAAAGCTGTACGGGGTCATTGAAAAGGGCGATCAAAGACGCCAAAACACCTACGAGGATGCCGTATGGATGGTGACGGACGAAAAAGATAATGCCTTGGGATATTTTGTGACCACTCGTAAGTTTGCCCGGGCAGTCATACCGAAATAATCGCGGGGTCAGAAGCTTATGGACTTGATAAGAACCCGCTAGCTTGAATAAACTTTTCTCACATTTTTGATGCTGAGTTTGCAACACACGCGACGTGACTTTCTTCGCTCCAGTGTCGGGTTGGCAGGGTTGACCTTGCCGACTTTTTTCAAGGCGCAAGCAGTTTCAGCAAGGAAGTCTCGGCGCAAGGCGAAGTCCTGTATCATCATTTATACGTGGGGTGGCATGAGCCACTACGAGTCGTTTGATCCCAAGCCGGAAGCGCCGGTGGATATCCGTGGCGAGTTTAAGCCGATCAAGACCGCGACACCGGGGATCAATTTCTGTGAGCACATTCCGCTGATCGCGAAGCATTCCAACAAACTCGCAGTGGTGCGGTCGGTGCATCACAACGTTGGCGCACACTCCGGAGCGGTGTATTTGAACATGACCGGTCACCGCCCCGAGGGGCAGATCAAGGCCAAGGGACGTAAGAACTGGCCTTCCATCACCTCGGTGATTTCACATTTTCACAAACCGATTGCCGGTGTGCCAGGCGCAGTGCGCATGCCGTATTCAATGTATGACAACGGCACACAAATGGCAGGCGAAGGTGCCGGTTGGTTGGGTTCAAAATACGATCCCGTCCTCATGCGGACGCCTGCCGGCGAGCCGTACGGCGGGGTGAGCCGCTTCGATGATCCTGCGCTGAACCTGAAATTAAATCTGGAAAAAAAGCGCTTAAACGATCGGCTAACCTTGCTGGAACAACTCGATAATGGTCTCGGCCAAAAGCTGGGTTCTGAAACAGTCTACGGGAAGCTTGATCATTACCGTCAGATGGCTGCGGACATGCTCCTTGGTTCGCCGGTGCGTGATGCGTACGATTTGGAAAAGGAAGACCCACGCCTCCGAAATCTTTACGGCGACCACATCGGCGGCCAGTCACTGCTTTTGGCCAGGCGACTTGTCGAAGCGGGTGTGCCGGTGGTCCAGGCTGTTTGCTCTGCAGGCGACCTGGCTGGTGGTGGCGGTGACAACTGGGATACACATCGCAACCATTTTTCAAAAATGAAAAATCGGTTGTTACCGGTTTTTGATCGTGCCGTGTCCGCGCTTTTGACCGATTTGCAAATGCGAGGGATGCTCGATGAGACCCTTGTTGTATTTCTGACCGACTTCGGTCGAACCCCGAAGGTGAATGGCAACGGCGGACGAGATCATCATCCAGGCGTGTACTCGCTGGCATTTGCCGGTGGCGGAATTCATGGCGGCCAAGTGTACGGTTCGAGCGATCGTAAAGGTGCTGAGCCCGGATCGGATGCCTGTTCGCCGGCGGATATTCACGCGACAGTATTCAAGGCAATGGGAATTGATCACAACGCCGAATTACACGATCAACTCGATCGTCCCTACCGCATATGCGAGGGTGAACCATTGCCGATTGTCTAGTGCAAATCCGCCTGGATTATTCGTTGCTTTGTTTTCCGTTTTTGGTGTGCACGATGTTTCTCGAGGGAAGCCTCTTGGCCAAGCGCCCGAATGTCATTTTTGTTTTAGCCGACGACCTTGGATGGGCGGAACTGGGTTGCTACGGAAATCGGTTTAACGAAACTCCAAATCTGGACCGCCTGGCCAAGGGCGGTATGCGGTTCACCAACGCCTACGCCTCGGCGCCGGTTTGCTCCCCTTACCGTGCGGCGTTTTTGACCGGTCAATATCCGGCGCGCGTGGGTATTTTAGATTACCTTCGACCGAACTCAGAAAACGGCCTGTCGCCGGATCATCTCACTCTGCCGGAAATGTTTCGGGATGCTGGTTATGCGACGGGGATGATCGGCAAGTGGCATCTTTCCGGTTACAAATATCACGGCGCAGAGAAGGTCGTCCGGCCGACCGATCACGGTTTCGAGTGGAACATTGGCAGCGAGATCAAGGGGGTGGGAAATGGCGCGAATTTTTGGCCTTATATTTTTCGTACGCAGCCAATTCGATGGCTGGATTTGCAGGATCAAAAACTAGGGCAAAAAGAATATCTCACCGACCGGCTCAATCACGAGGCGGTGCAGTTTATCGAACGTAACAAATCCAAGCCGTTTTTTCTGTATCTCAGTCACTACGCGCCTCATAGCATTCTCAATGGCAAGTCTGAACTGGTGGCCAAGTATCGCAAGAAACATGTGCCCGGCAAAAGCACCCGCGAGCGTTGCTACCTCTGTCAGGATGCCGGGTTCAAGGGCGATCCTCAAAACCACTGGGCCAGTGATCACAATCCGCACCTGGGTGCCATGCTCAATAGTATCGACGATGGCGTGGGACTCATCATGGAAAAACTCAGGTCACTCGGACTCGACGAAAATACCATCCTTATTTTCAGTTCCGACAACGGTGGCGAAACCAAGGTGACCTCCAACGCCCCGCTGCGGGGTGGCAAAAGCCAGCTTTACGAAGGAGGCATACGCGTACCGCTCATCGTGAGTTGGCCTGGGGAGATGCCCGAGGGGGAAACCACTTCGCAGCCGACGATCAATGTCGATTTTTATCCCACCCTCCTTGAGGCTGCCGGCATCGCACGGGACAGGAAACAGTTACTCGATGGCGTCTCCATACTGGGCACTTGGCATGATCCGCGGATCGCACCACGCCGCGAGGCATTGCACTGGCATTATCCACTCGAGAAACCTCACTTCCTCGGTGGCCGCTCAGGCGGTGCCATCCGTTCGGGCGACTGGAAGCTTATCGAGTATTTCGACAACAACACATTGGAGCTATTCCACTTGGCAAATGATCCCGGCGAGAAAACCAACCTTGCCGCTGAACATCCGGTAAAGCGCAAAGAACTGTTCACAAAATTGATTCAATGGCGCAAAGCCATCGGTGCCACAAAAGATGCGCCGAGACGCTAATCGAGTTGCACTTGGCCAGTCGCTTTTGCAACCATCACCGTGTCATGGTTAACACTATCACGAACCTTTTTGGCCGTTCATTCGTTACAGCCTCGGCGATCGCCATGGCTTGCACCCTGGCCAAGGCGCAAGACGCCAAGTCGTCCGCGCAATACAATACTCAGAGCAACATCCTTTATCGAACGGGTGATAATCTGACCGACTATATGAAGGAACGCTGCAGGCTTGATGTTTATCATCCGGTTGATAAGGAGGGATACCCGACGATTGTCTGGTTCCATGGCGGTGGCCTGAAGGGTGGTCGCCGGTTTGTTCCTGAAGCCCTCAAGGAAAAGGATGTGGCGATCGTCGCGGTCAACTATCGGCTTCACCCCAAGGTCAAGTCGCCGGCTTACATCAGGGACGCCGCGGCTGCAGTCGCTTGGACCATCAAGAACATTGCGAAGTATGGAGGTTCACCCAGGCGTATCTTTGTCAGCGGTCATTCTGCTGGGGGTTATCTCACGAGCATGATTGGGCTGGACGACCGGTGGCTGGCCGGGCACGGAATCGATGCCAGCCAGTTAGCTGGACTGATCCCCTACAGTGGCCACACGATCACACACTTTACCGTAAGGGCCGAACGCGGCATCGATGGCAAGCAACCTATCATCGATGACATGGCTCCATTGTATCATGTGCGAAAAGATTGCCCGCCGCTGCTGCTGATCACCGGCGACCGCGAGCTTGAGATGCTTGGCCGCTATGAAGAAAACGCCTACATGTGGCGAATGATGAAGGTTGTTGGCCATCCGGACACGACGATTTTCGAACTGGACGGCTACAATCACGGCCAAATGGCTGAGCCAGCCCATCCCTTACTGCTGCGTTTTGTGAGGCGGATTCTAAGCGGGAAGTGATCAGATCTTCTTGGCGCCGATGCAGTAGAGGTGCTGGTGGGTGCGGAGGAAGTATTGTCCCTGGCTAATGGCAGGACTGGCCGAGATTTGCTCTCCCAGTTCGTTTTGTTCGATGACCTTGAACGTTTTGCCAGGGCGAACGATGGTTGTTACACCGCGATCGGAGGTGAAATAAACCAGGCCATCCGCCGAGACGGTTGACGGGCTATGACCTCCGGGGAGTCGTTCCATCCAGTGACGCTTGCCCGTCTTGGCGTCGAAGCAGCTTGCGATCCCGCTGTCAGCGACGACCAATAGATACGGGCCCACAATGATCGGCGAGGGCACGTAGGCCGCACCACGGTTGGTACGCCAGGCGACATGGTTGTCTGTCACGTTGCCGCGGCCATCGGGTCGGATGGCGACAATGTGGCGCTCGGGATAGCCCGAGGTCACGAAAACGTATTCCCCGTTGTAAACGACTGATGCCACGAACTGCTCAGTTGGGCCGTCGAGAATCCAGTGGCGTTTGCCATTGCGGGGGTCGTAACTGGCAACGCAAAGGCTGCCCGATAGGATCATTTGAGTGCGCCCGTCGATCTCACGAATAATCGGCGTGACGTAGCTGCGGGTTTTGTTTTCTCGCCGGGTGCGCCAACGCTCCTTTCCTGTTTTGCGATCAAGCGCGACAAGGTAGGCGTCGCCATCGTGATCACCATTGATGATCACCAGTTCTTCAAACAGCACCGGGCAGGTGTTGAATCCGTGTGCACTGACAAAGTCGCCGACGGTGATTTTCCATTTTTGTTTCCCCTCCATGTCGTAGGCTGCAGAGATTATTTTCCCGGGCGTGATCATTCGCGGGGTTCCAACATTTGGGGCGAGGATTTTTCGGTCGTCCGCCATCATGAATGCAACGAACACGTGCTGCCCATCGGTGGCCGGCGTGCCTGAGGCGCGGCTGTTGAGGGGGTGGATGGTTTCCAGTGGGGAATTTAAGACGACCTTTGTCCAAATTATTTTGCCGGTGTGCCGGTCCAGGCAAAGCAGGATGCGTTGTTCCTTTTCCGGCAGACAGGAGGTAAGAAAAACCCTGTCACCCCAGACAACGGGCGAGGAATGTCCTTTGCCCGGGATGGCGGCTTTCCAGGCAATGTTTTCGGTGCTACTCCATTTTAAGGGGATATCTTTTTCCGGGCTTGTGCCATCGCCGCTTGGCCCACGCCAGCCCGGCCAGTTTGCGGCGAGAAGCATTCCGGGCACAAAAAAGAAGATAACAACCAAGCGCATGCCGGGAGTCTAGCGGCATCGCTTCTTGGAACAAGAATCAACTTCCCATTTGACCAGTCGGATGTCGAAGTAATGCCTCGCGTGCCGAGGCTGGTGGTCTACAATACTGCGCATGCCTTTTGGGAAAGTTGTTTTGCTGTTTTTCATCTTGGGTGGCCAAGTGATTGCGGAACAACTTTGGTCTGTTCAACCCTTGAAACGTCCGGAGGTTCCGCAGGCCGGTGATGGGTGGGCATTGAATCCGGTTGACCGTTTTATAGCCCAGAAACTGGACGGTGCCGGAATCACTTCATGAAGTTTCCCCGTCTACTTTTATTTGTTTGTATCACCACGACAGGTTGGGCTGCCGATAAACCTAATGTCCTTTTCATTGCCATCGACGATTTGGCACCGGCATTGCGCTGTTATGGGAACCTGATTGCGAAGACACCCCACATTGACCGCCTGGCAACAAGCGGCGTGCGGTTTGACCGGGCCTACAATCAACTGCCACTATGCAATCCGACGCGGGCCAGTGTGATGACGGGACTTCGGCCGGATACCATCAAGGTTTACGATCTGGACCGGCATTTTCGGGATGAGGTTCCCAAGGCAATAACATTGTCACAGACCTTCATGCGCAATGGTTGGTGGGCCGGGCGTGTGGGCAAGATTTATCACTACAACGTGCCGGCTTCGATCGGAACAGACGGCTTTGACGATCCTCCTTCGTGGCAGGAAACGGTGAACCCGAAGGGACGCGACAAGGCGGACGAGGCTCTCATCTTCAACGCTGAGCCACACCGCAAGATCAGTGCGGCCTTAAGCTGGCTTGCGGCCGATGGAGCGGATGAGGAACAGACCGACGGCATGATCACCACCGAGGCCATCAAGATGATGCAATCCAAGCGTGGTCAGCCCTTTTTTCTCGGTGTCGGTTTCTTCAGGCCGCACACGCCGTACGTCGCCCCGAGGAAATATTTTGAGATGTATCCGCTTAAGGAAATGCGCTTGCCCTACGCTCCGAAGGGCGATCGTGACGACATCCCCACCGCCGCCTTCGCGCACAACTGTCCCGTGCCAAATTACGGGCTGGATGAGCTGACACTGCGCAAGGCGTTGCAGGCGTACTATGCAACGATCTCCTTTGTGGATGCTCAGGTCGGTCGGCTGATGGCGGCGCTGAAACGGCTGAAGCTGGCAGACAACACGATCGTGGTGCTTTGGAGCGACCACGGCTATCACTTGGGTGAGCACAACGGTATTTGGCAAAAGCGCACCCTGTTTGAGCAGGCATCCCGGGCTCCACTCATTATCCGTGCGCCAGGCGCGAGTGGAAATGGCACCGTCTGCAGGCGCATCGTGGAGTTTGTGGACATCTACCCGACACTCACTGATCTCGCCGGGGTGAAGCCTCCGACGGCCCTGGAAGGGCGAAGCCTTCGGCCGTTGCTGGATAATCCCCTGGCCAAGTGGGATGGGCACGCCATCACCCAGGTTCTGCGTCCAGCCGACAAGCGCCTGGCCAATCCGGTGATGGGTAGGAGCATTCGCACCGAGCGCTGGCGTTACACCGACTGGGCCGAGGGAGATTCCGGGGTGGAGTTATACGACCACGCCAGTGACCCGATGGAATTTAACAACCTTGCGCTGGAGCCCGACCCCGTGGCCAGGGTCGTGATGCAACAATTGCGCAAACTCCTTGAGAAAAAAGCGAGCGGCAAGGTGCCAACCACACCATTTAACCCGGAGCGACTTTGATAATGTGCGGTTTTTACCGAGACAACACTTTCACATGAGTCCATCTGATGGGAGGGGTAGAAAACAAATGAACGTTGCTGTTTTCACCGGCATAAGGGAACTGGAGATTTGTGAGCAATCAAGGCCGGTTCTGGAGCGGCCGGGCGATGTGTTGCTGCGAATCGAAACGGTTGGTGTATGCGGATCTGACATTCATTACTACACCGCAGGACGCATTGGTGACCAGGTCATCGACTATCCGGCGACTCTCGGCCATGAGTGTGCGGGAACCGTGATGGAGGTTTGTCCGACTGTTGCCGGGCTAAAGGTCGGTCAGCGTGTGGCGGTCGACCCGGCTATTTCTTGTGGCCAATGTGGCCAGTGTCGGAACGGCCGGGCGCACACTTGCCACAACCTCCAGTTCCTCGGCTGCCCGGGCCAGGCTCCCGGTGCGGTGGCGGAGTACATTTCGATTGCCGCTGAATCGTGTTATCCAATCCCCGACTCGATGACGATGGTTCAGGCGGCATTGGTTGAGCCGTTGTCGGTGGCCATCCACGCCCAGCGTCTTGCGTGGATGCGGCCCGGTGGCACAGCAGCCATCCTGGGATCGGGGCCAATTGGATTGAGTGTCCAGTTGGCAGTGGGTGCGCTTTGTCCAAGTCGAACCTTTGTCACTGATCTGCTTGACGAACGACTGGGCTTGGCCAGGCGCTGCGGCGCCGATTGGACCGGTGTGCCGACCCGTGGGGATGTCGTGAAAGCGATCCTGCAGGAGGAACCTGATGGGCTCGACTGTGTCTTTGAATGTGCCGGTCGTCAGGAGACGCTTGACCAGGCGGTCGAGTTGCTAAAACCCGGTGGCACAATGGTACTGATCGGTATTCCGGATAGTGAACAGGTTGACTTCAGGATGGACACGCTTCGTCGCAAGGAGCTGCGCCTTCAAAATGTCCGCCGCCAAAACGATTGCACAAAAGCAGCCATCGACCTTGTCGCAAGTGGGGCGGTTGATATTAATCCCCTCGTAACCCATCACTTCGCTATGGAAGAAACCAAAGCTGCATTTGACCTCGTAGCAGACCATGCGGATGGTGTCGTCAAGGCGATCATCCACGTGGCCGGTGACTTGACCTGACATCAGCATTTCGAATTGCCTTTGCCGTTCTACGAAGTGTCAAAGCTTAACTGACAGGCGATTAAGATTAAGTCTCAATGTCAGCAAACAAACTTCTTTTTTTTTCGTCTGTATTTGATTTAATCGCGACGCGTCTTGTATTGATTTCGCCCTTCCCAAAAAACGAAACGGTGGAATTTTTATCGACCATCAAAACATGAAAGGAAACGAACAAGTCATTGAAGCATTGAACGCCGGTTTGACCATCGAGCTGACAGCGATCAACACATATTTCATCCACTCCAAAATGTGCCTCAACTGGGGGCTCAAAAAGTTGGCGGATCATTACTATGCAGAGTCAATCGAGGAAATGAAGCATGCCGAAGAGATCATCGATCGTATCCTGTTTCTCGACGGGCATCCCGCCATCTCCCGATACGACGTCATCAATGTGGGCGACAATCCCAAGGAGCAGATCGAGAATGGGATGGCGCTGGAGATCAAGGGAGCCGCTACTTATAACGATGGCGTCAAGCTGTGCGCCGAGGTGAAGGACACGGCCAGCCGCGAGTTAATGGAGCGCATGGTCGTCGAGTCGGAGCAAAGCATCGACTGGGCCGAGGCCCAACTGGACCTCATCAAGATGATAGGTATCGAGAACTACCTCGCCCAGCAAGTGGACGGGGGCGGCGGCAAATAGCCAACCGATCGATTTCTTATCCGTTTATCGCAATCCCTTCTCAAAAAAGGGCCACATCTTTTTAGGGTAGAAGCGGTGCCCGCTATTACCCCATTTTAGGGCGGTGTGGTTGGGGACACCTGCGGCCTGGAAAATTTTCCCGATGCTGACGGCCAGCTTTTCCACAGTCGGTGGATGATGCAAACTGTCGTCCACCCCGTGCACGATCAAGAGGTGCCGCGGGGCGACGAGGCCTCCCAGTTCTTTCCAGTCGCCCCAGTCTCGGAATTTGGGAACGAGGCAGCAATCGCAGTGAAAGATAAACCCTTCCGCACTCATCACCGAGGTGAATGAGCAGCTTGGAATCGCCACGCGGATTCGTGTGTCGATTGCAGCAGTGTAGGCGGTGAGTACGCCGCCGCCGGAGTTGCCGGTCATCGCGATGCGCTTGGGATCGATGAGCGGATGTTTCTCTGCCCAATCGAGCAGGCGCTGCATGTCCCAAACCCGCTCCCCAATAGGCGTGCGCCCGGCGAGTAGACAGTGGATGAGTTGGGCCCGGCAGGGGCGGTTGCCGTGGCGGCCTTTGGGATCGGGCACCAGCACTTCCTCCGCGAGACCTCGGGTGGCCGGGGCAATGACCACATACCCACGCCGCGCGGCCTGTGCCCCGATGTCGCCTTGATTTTCGAGAACTTTCCTACTGTGTTTTTCATCCTTGAATGCACCCGCGTACGAATGCAGCCCAAGCTTGTCGTGGCCGTGCGGGCAAATCAAAAGGGGGAGGGGCTGGGCAGGGTTAGCATCCTTGGGAATGAGCAGATAAAAGGGGATGACCACACCAGGCTCCGTTTCCATCGAGCAAAGCGCCCGTGTAAAGAGTTCGTTGGTTTTTTCCGCTTGGCCAAGCTGGATCTTCGGCGTGAAGCCATCCAAATCCTTCTCCATTTGCTTGAGCCCGGTCAGTTCGATGAGCGCCTCTCGGGCCTTATCCTGCCACTGCCCGAATCCCACCGAGGCGTCAAAGGCGTGTATCTGCTTGCCCCGCTGGATGCGTTTGAGGTAAGCCCCAACCGAGCCGGGGTAGGTCACGAACGGCTTGGCCGTTTGTTGTGCAAGAAGAGTTCCGCTGAATAAAATGATGATAAAGATTGCAGGGATTTTCAGTGTTTTCATTTAGAGCAATGCTGTGGCTGGAAGTATAACCAATCAGGCTCCAAACTCACTCCTAAATGAAGAATGTCTGTTTCGGATTGCCGATGGTTTGGTCAACAGGCAGGCTTGGCCCATGCACTGGACTTCCCTGCTTTCAGTTTTATTTTGGTTCACGATTGCGTCGGTCGCCGCGTCGGACCGTCCGAATGTTTTATTTATCGCTGTCGATGATTTGCGTCCGGAATTGAAGTGCTACGGCGCGAGCCAAATCCATTCACCGAACATCGACCGATTGGCCAATCGATCGATGTTGTTCGAGCGTGCGTATTGCATGGTGCCGACCTGCGGTGCCTCACGATCAGCTATGATGACCAGTATTCGCCCGGCACATAATCTATTCTAGGCCCAACGGCCGAACGTTTAGCCAAATGCTTTACGATCACAAGAGCGACCCTGTCGAAAACACCAACATTGCCAACCAATCCAACCAAGCTGGCATATTAGCCAAATTGTTACAGGCCAACATGGGCAAACCTAGCCCGCAGAAACAGAAGTCAGAATAATCCACAGATAGAACCGTGAAGCACATTATTATTTTTCTTTTTGTATGCGCCACTGGTGTAGCCTTGGCTCAGGACAACGTTGCCTGGCATGACGTCACTAAGTGGGGTGTTGAGGGTCGTGCCTGGGAGGACCAGAAGCGCAAACGATGGTTCGATCGTTTTCCGGCCAAGGCGGAAGGCAGGGTGACAGGAGCGGTTTGGAACCTTAGTCGGCACAGCGCCGGGATGATGGTTCGCTTTAAAACGGATTCTACCGCCATCCACGCGAGGTGGAAGTTGCTTAGTTCGCGCCTGGGCATGCCCCACATGCCGCCCAGTGGGGTGAGTGGCTTGGATTTATATGCGCGCGATGACACCGGCAAATGGCGTTGGGCCGCTGCCACGCGTCCCAACAAACAGGAGATGCAGGCTGTCTTGCTGACCGGCATTGCGCCGGGCATGCGTGAGTATGCGGTCTACCTGCCACTGTACAACGGCACCGAGTCGCTGGAGATCGGTGTGTCGACAGGGGCGAAGTTTGAGTCGTTGGCACCGCGCTCGGCCAAGCCGCTGGTTTTTTATGGCACATCAATCACGCATGGTGCTTGCGCCTCGCGGCCAGGCATGGCACACCCGGCGATCCTAGGTCGACGACTCGAGATGCCAGTCATCAACATTGGCTTTTCAGGCAACGGAAAAATGCACAAGGAGGTGGGCGATCTGATGGTGGATGTGGATGCGGCCTGCTACATCATCGATTGCCTGCCAAATATGAATGCGGCGATGGTCACCGAGCGTTGTGTGCCTTTGGTGAATCAACTTCGTAAAGCCCGACCCGACACACCAATCGTGCTTGTGGAGGATCGGCGGTTTGCCAACTCGTGGCTTGTACCAGGGCGAGCTAAGTTTCATGACGACAACCATGAGGCTTTGCAAAAGGCTTACGAGCAACTCAAGTCGGTTGGCGTGAAACATCTTCACTATCTTAGCGGCGATGATCTGTTAGGAGACGATGCCGAGGGGACTACCGATTCCTCGCATCCTAACGACCTTGGCTTCGTCCGCCAGGCCGATGCCTTTGAACCGGTCCTTCGCCGGTCCTTGGGACTGAAATAAGGCTGGCGATACGTGGATAGATGAGCCTCCCGAAAATAGCCGTGACGATGGGTGACCCCGCAGGGGTGGGGCCGGAGGTTTGCCTGCATTTATTGCACGACGAGGAAATCGCGCGGCTCTGTACACCAGTTGTATTCGGAAATGCCGCCGTGTTGGACCAGGCGGCAGTGCAGTGCCGTTTGGTCAAGCCGGATAAAGTTGTCGCCGGCTTGGGCGAGGCCGACGCACCGAGCGTGTTCGATATAGGCGCAATCGACCTGATAGACTTTGAAACCGGCACCGTCAATGCCGCGACCGGGCGTGCGGGGTATACCTACGTCGAGAATGCCATTGACGCCGCTCTTGGTGGCCAGGTAGCCGCGGTGACGACTGCGCCGCTGAACAAGGAGGCATTGCACGCGGCAGGAATTTCGTTTCCAGGTCACACAGAAATCTTTGCGGCTAGGACGCATGCGCAGCGTTCCTGCATGCTGCAATTTTCAAGCGAGGTACGATGTGTGTTTGTGACCACGCACGTCGGTTACGCGGAGGTGCCTGGGTTGCTCACCAGAGAGCGCATTCTCGAGACACTCGAACTGGGGGCCCAGGCGATGCGGCGCATTCGCGGCAGTGAGCCAAAGATCGGCGTACTGGGCCTCAACCCACACGCGGGCGAGCACGGCTTGTTCGGCGGCGAGGAAAAAGCGGTGATCCTTCCCGCGATTGAGGCGGCGCGGACCAAGGGTTTTGATGTTGAAGGGCCAATCCCGCCGGACACCGCGTTTCTGCCGGACAAGCGTCGTGCGACTGATCTGTTCGTCTGCATGTACCACGACCAGGGACACATCCCACTCAAGGCACTTTGTTTCGATGAAGCGGTGAACATCACGCTTGGCTTGCCGATCGTTCGAACCTCGGTCGACCATGGCACAGCCCTCGACATCGCCGGTCTTGGTCAAGCGAACCCCAGCAGCCTGTTCGAGGCGGTAAAGCTCGCTTTGAAGTTTATTTGATGAGGATATGAAACTTGTTTTTATTGTATTACTGACAGGCGGCTTCGGTTTGAGCGCGCAGGCGATCTATGAGGTTAAACCACTGACAGAGTCGCAGGCGAGCGAGTACAAACTCGACACTAGCTTTTACAGGAAGGCGACGTTGGTTCAGAATATCCTTATCGCTACTTCGGTCAAGGTCTCTGACGTGGCGCATCAGGAGACGGCGTATCAGTTTGATATGCTGATGCGAAGCATGAAGCCAGGGATTGCCGAACGTATTCGTAAAAAAAAGGTGCTGTGTCTTCTGATCGGGCATGATGAACTCACTTCACAACTTCCACAGTTCACAACCGGAAAAAAAGGCGAGGAACTGGATTTTTACAACTGGCGTCAGCGCGGTTTTCTATCGCACATTGGCTCGAGGCCAACGGTTGTTTTTGCAGAGGAAGATGTGCTGGAATATGAGGGGGGGATGCAGCTGGAGAGCATTCTTGTCCACGAGTTCGGCCACGTGGTGCACGGTGCCGGATTCGATGAGGCTCTCCAGAAACGACTGACGGCCGCTTTTGAAAACGTAAAGAAGAATGGTATTTGGAATGACGGCCGGGCGGCCCAGCGCTATCGTCGTATCAAGAGTGAATCTCCTATTAAACTACTTGCCGCTCTTAAAAAGTCATTCCCCAACGAATCCCCAGAACTCCTCCGAAAATGCCTAAACGAGGGTGACATTCTTTTGAATGGTAAAAAGGCAAACGCGAGGGTCATGGTTAATAAAAACGACAAAGTGCTGATTTATTTTGGTGGCCCGAAGCAATGCTACGCTGCCAAGAACCGCGCCGAGTATTGGGCGGAAATTTATCAGTGTTGGTTCAACACTAACCGAACGATGGATCATGATCATAACCACATCCACACCCGAGAGCAACTTATCGAATATGATCCCGTCGGAGCGAAGCTCTGTGAGGATGTTCTGGGAAAGTCGGAGTGGCGATTTATCTCACCCCGCAAGCGCGTTGGCCAGGCCCATCTTAAAGACTACAGTCTCAATTTAATCAAAGTCACCGATTTGCCGCATATCCAAAAAGCCGCCTACGACTACTACGACACCTACTGGAAAGAGTACTGGCAACGCCTATACGACAAGCACAGCATCAAGCGCAAGTAACCCTTGCGGCAAGATGGAAAACGCTCTTGGCCCGGAATTTTATGCGGGATGATAAGTGGCAATAAATTAGTGAAAGTCGAATAAAATTTATCAGCAGATCGTCTGACAAACGATTCGCTTGCATAAATCGATCTATAGCGCAAAAGTCAATTTTTCTGCGGTATACTTGATGTCATGATGAACCGGACTCATTTTTCGAGAAGAAAGTTTCTGAAAGCCAACGGAGCGGCTGTGGCGCTGCCTTTTTTGCATTCCATGCCGGGCGTGTTTGGCGCTGGAAGCAAGGTGGCCAAGCCCAGTAAAAAGCTGGCGATCATGTATATCCCTAACGGCATCGTGAGGCGGTGTTTTTTTCCGGGAGAGGAAAGCGGCGAGTTGCCAGACTTTGTTGGTGGGTTCAATGCCGACAAGACGAAGAACCAGAAGCGTAAGGAGAACTCCCCCGGCATTTATCCGCTGGAGCTGACCTCGACGATGCAACCACTGAAGGATCACATGAAGGATGTGTCCCTGATCACCGGCTTGGACCGTACATTCAAGAACGGGCAGGATGTGCATGCGCAGGGGGCGTCCTGTTATCTCACGAGTTTGTCGCCGGTTCAGGCGGCCGAGCAGGGGATCAAGCATCCAAACGGGCGCAGTCTCGATCAGGTGATTGGCGACAAGGTTGGGCACACGACGGCGTTTAAAACGCTTGAGATCGGTTGCAACGGGTTCACCGCTGGCAAGGAGTCTATTTATTTTGACAACATCTCATGGTATGGGCCAGACAAGATTGCGCCGTCTATCCGGGATCCTCAAAAGCTCTATGAACGTTTGTTCGCAAAGGATAGTTTTCGGTCGCATGTGACCGAGGTCACGGATCTTGTGTTGGCCGATGCGAAATCGCTCTCACGAAAACTGGCTACGGAAGACCGAGCTACGCTCGATGAATTCATGACCATGATTCGCGACGTGGAAGTACGCATGACCAGGCTCGAGAAACTGTTGACCAAAGCGGACATTCGTGTGCCGAAGAATGAAATATTGCCGCGCGGCGAGTACATCCGCCTGCAGGCGGACCTGATGCTTCTGGCGTTCCAGATGGGCATCACTAACATTTCCACATTCATGATCGGGCCGGAGCGCTGGGACGCCACTTTGATGTACGAGGGGGTGTTCGATAAACCAGTGCAGCATCACAACATGACCCATAATCAGAAGGGAAAGGGTTATCTTGAAGTACAGAAGATCGACATCTTCCACATGCAGCAATATGCCTATGTTCTCAAGCGCATGAAGGAGATCAAGGAGTCGGACGGTAGCACGATGCTCGACAATTCGCTGGTGACGTACGGAGCGGCATTGGGCGACGGCTCGACGCATCAGTATTACGACCTGCCGATGATCGTGGCCGGGCGCGGCCAAGGTCAGATAAAGCAGGGTCGGTTTATCCAGTGCAAAAGCGGCACGCTGAACTCCAATCTATGGCTCTCGGTCGCGAAGCTGATGGGGCTGGAAATGGAATCGTTCGCGGACAGCACCGGTGTGGTCTCTGATATGTGGACATAGGTTTGCTGATGTTTGCCCGACGGTTCATTCAACAGGGCGTTCTGCTTCTGTCGTTTCTCTATATCCTCGCAGCCCCGGCGGCCGATGAGTTTGAGCTAGTCCTAAAGCCGCTCTTTGCCAAGAACTGCGTGAAATGTCACGGCGGAGAAAAGGTAAAAGGCAAGGTCAATCTCAAGGAGATCGCTAACGCCAAGCAGTTCCTCGCCAAGCCGGAATTGATCAAGCAATTGATCGAGGTGATCGACGTGGCCGACATGCCGCCGGAGGACGAGCCTCGGCTGACCGAGGCACAGCGTGTGGACCTGCTTGCCACGCTTAAGGCTCAGTTGCTCGCCGCCACCGCCACGGCCAAGAGTGCGCACATACCGCTCCGCCGCCTGAATCGATTCCAGTACAACAATGCCGTGCGCGACCTCTTCCAACTGAACCGTGATGTGTTTGCGTTGCCGGAAAAACTAATGACGCGCCAGACCATCTACCTGAATGCACCTAAGATGCCTGACCGCGTTAATGTACGTTCGCTCACTCTTAACCCTGCCGACGGCCTGCGTGAGGTGAAGGCCTTCCCGAAAGACCTGCGCGCATCGCACGGCTTTGACAACCAAGCCAATCAACTCACGCTCTCGCCGCTGCTGCTCGATGCCTTCCTGAGGCTCAGCGTATCCATAGTCGAAAGCCCGGACTTCAACGAAAACACTGTTGGCATCTGGAACACCTTCTTCAAGCCCCCCGCCGAGGGCACCGATCTGTCGGCCGGTACGCGAAAGCGTATTGCGGCCTTTTTGAAGCGAGCCTTCCGCGGGCCGGTTGAGGCCGCCACGGTCGACCGCTACACCGCCTACGCGTTAGCCAAGATGAAGCAGGAGATGTCCTTTACCGACAGCATGAAAAAGGTCGCCTCCGCCGCACTGTCCTCGCCGATGTTCCTCTATCGCTATCCTGCCACCGATGCCAAGGCCTATACGCTGGCCTCCAATCTTTCCTTTTTCCTCTGGGCCAGCACGCCTGACGCTGATCTGTTGCGCCTCGCTGGCAACGGCGACTTGATCGAGCCCGAGGTGTTGGACAAGACCATCGATCGCATGTTGGCCGATCCGAAGATCGAGCGATTCCTCGATACGTTCCCCGTGCAGTGGATGCAACTCGAGAACATCCTAGCTGCTACGCCTGATCCCAAGAAACACCGTTTGTTCATGCTCGACAAAAATCACCCCGCTAGCCTGCAGATGCTCTGTGAGCCGTTGCTGCTCTTTGACGCGGTCTTTGTCGAGGATCGCCCCATTGCCGAGCTCATTAAGCCCGCCTTCAGTTACCAAAGCGATTTTCTGAAAGACTGGTACACCAGCGACCTCAAGGCGCCGAAGGTGGATGAGAAAAAAATTATCGAGGAGAACAAGCCGATCGAAGCCGAGCGCAAGGCTGCCCAGGAGGAAATCAAGTCCGCCCAGGCGCATTTGGATGATTTTGTGAACAGCATCCCTTCAATCATGGAAAAGAAAGCGGAGCAGATTGATTTAGCTGAGGGCCAAGCGCAGTGGGAAGCTGCTCAACAGAAGGCGTTGGCTGATAGTGTGGCACTTTCACCTTGGCACCGAATTGGGCCATTTGGTGCGGGTAACTTCGACGAAGCTCACTCCAAGGCATTTATCATCGAAACAGATGTCGATTTGAAAAAAACTTACGGCAAGCTGAAGTGGGAACTCGCCGAAAATTTTGTGGATGGAAAGGTGCACAATCTAAGCGGAGGAAACAGTGCGACCTATCTTTACCGCACGATCCAATCTGGCGCAGCGCGGGAATTGGAGCTTTCGCTTGGTACCGATGACAGCTTTAGACTTTGGCTAAATGGCAGGTTGATCACCGATAAAAAAATCACCCGAGGAGTGGCACCTGATCAGGACAAAGTTCGAGTGAGCCTGGCCAAGGGTGAAAACAAGCTGCTCTTCAAGATTGCAAACGGAGGTGGTGGCTACGCATTTTATTTCAGGACACAGTCAGTGCCGCTTCCGGTTCCAGTTGTTGCGGCCATGCAGACAGATGCAGCAAAACGTTCACATGAACAAACTCTCACCTTGGCCGGGCACTACCGTTCGATCGCTCCCGAGCTGGAGTCCGCCCGAAAAGAGGTAGCGGCGAAAAGGGAGGCTTTGGCGAAGGCGTTAAATCAAGATAAGGACAGGCTGAACCAACTTCCTAAACCGCGTAATCCAGATGAGGTGCAAAAGGAGATGAACCGCCGTTATGACGACGAGATGCGTAACAAACTTCGAGGCGGGACATTTCAACGAGTGGCAGCAAAAGATCCGCGTTACGGTGGCGTAATCACCAGTGCCGCGATGCTGAGCATGACCTCTGGTCCGCGCCGGACTCATCCGATTGCTCGTGGCGCATGGATTATTGAGGTTATTTTTAACAACCCACCCCCGCCTCCACCAAATGATGTTCCGCCGCTGAACGAAGATGCTTCAGATAAGAACCTGACTATCCGAGAAAAGTTCGCCAAGCACCGTGAAAATCCCGACTGCGCCGGCTGCCATTCGAGGTTAGATCCACTTGGCTTTGCGATGGAGAATTTCGACATCACCGGCCGCTGGCGTGACAAATACGAAAACGGTCGCTCTGTCGACGCCAGTGGCATGTTGCTACGGAAATATGAATTCAAAGACATTGTCCGTTTTAAAGAATCGATCACAAAAGAAGACCGCCGATTTGCCAAAGCCTTCACGGCTCATCTAATGCGGTTCGCGCTTTCCCGCGAATTGACGCCTGGCGATACGCTGACCATCGATCGAATCATAAACAAGACAGCGAAAAAGAACTTCAGACTGAAGCCGTTACTCAAGGAAGTGATACGGAGTAAAAGCTTCCTTCAAAAAAACTAATGAACCTTTGATAGATTTTCCTTTCATTTATTGAGGATGGAGTAGTTTTAGGCGGCTGCAGTCGGATAACTCTGAATCGCTGAGGGGTTGCTTGGTTTTCATTGTCTAGGTCAACCTATCACCGTATGATTTACGCGTGGTCCGCCAGTTCACAATTTTTTGCCTTATCTCGGTTGCTCAACTGCTTGGTCAAGCGGCGGAGCGGTTTGATTATCATTCCATCGGTAAGCAGCTGACGGTGGCGTCGCAGGGGATTTATGAAGGGGAACTGCATCTGCGCACGGAAGGGAAGGCACGACCACAGGAAATGCGCGGGTATGGTGAAGGCTGGCGCGGGGACAGCCACCTGCTCTGGGACGGCGTGGTGGAGGAATCAAACGCGGTCCAGTTCGATATTTCCGAGGCGGGCAGGTACACGCTGGCGATGCAGTGGACTTCAGCCCCCGATTACGGGGTTTTCGAGGTGCAGCTGAACGGCAAGGTGATTGAGCCGCAACTGGATTTGTATTCGCCGCGTGTGAAACTGGCTGAGTTACGTGAACTGGGCGAGTTTGAGATGAAGGCAGGTGCTCAGCGTCTGGTTATCAAGCTTATCGGAGGCAACCCAAAGGCACAGAAGTTTCAGGGGAAGGGTTATTTGTATGGCTTGGATTATTTGAAGCTGACCGATCTTTCGCCCAAATCAGAGAAGCCCGAGGAGATCAAGCCCACGGCAGAGGCCCTGTTTAATTTGGACGACGCGCGCTTCATGATGAAGCAGTATTGTTTTCGCTGTCACGGAGTGAAAAAGGTGAAGGGCAAGGTGAACCTCGAGGCATTGGTCAAGCGCGCGGATTTCCTGAAGCACATCGAGATTACGCGGCACGCGGCGGAGATGATGGCCAAGGCGGAGATGCCGCCGGAGGACGAGAAGCAGCCGACAAAGGTCGAACGTACAAAGCTTGCACACTTTTTCGACGACTTAGTGAACGAATATGTGCAATCAAATATGGAGCTCGAGCCGGTTGTGATGCGCCGGTTGAATCGCTACGAGTACAACAACGCGGTGCGCGATCTGTTGCAATTGCGCGGCGACATTTATCCGCTACCGGAGAAGGTGATTCGTTCCAGTAACTATTTCGATCCCTCCATTGGCCGCATGCCTGATACAGTAAATGCGGGCAACCGTACACTGGGTAAAAACATTGTGGAGAAACAAATCCTTAAGGGTGTCGACCCCTTTGCTATTGATCTTCAGGCCGAGCACGGCTTCAACAATCAGGGTGAGCAGTTGAGTATTGCACCTATCCTGCTGGAGAGCTTGCTAAAGCTGGGGCGTTCGATTGTGAACAGTCCGGAGTTTGACGGTTATTCGGGCCTGCGTAACACGTTTTTCGAGGATAACGGGAAACCGGTAGAGACGCGGCTGCGTATCTTTCTGGAGCGAGCCTTTCGTTCGCCGGTGGAGAACGCTGTACTGAGGCGCTACGCGGCGTTTCATGCCGCTGAGCAAAAACGTACCGGCTCATATACGCAGGCGATGAAGTCCGTCGTGGCGGCCGTGCTCGCTTCACCGAAGTTTATCTACGTGGTGGAATCCAAGGATGGCGTTGGTAAGATGGCACCAGCTAGTGACTATGAGTTGGCGCAGCGCCTGGCGTTGTTTCTCTGGAGCAGCATTCCGGATGAGTCCCTGATGGCGGCCGTGCGCAAGGGTGAATTGCGCAACACTGAGGTGCTTGAGACTCAGGTGCGTCGCATGCTAAATGATCACCGTAGCCGCGCTCTCTCCGAGAACTTTGCGCGCCAATGGCTGCGGCTGGACCAACTCACCACTGCCGTGCCGGACTTTGATCGGTTTCAGGTTTACTACTCTCGCATCGGTTGTGAGCAGTGGAAGTTCGGTCTGCAAACCATGGTGGAGCCGCTGTTGCTTTTTGAAAGTGTGCAGGTGGAGGATCGCTCGATCATGCTGTTTGTCGACAGCAACTACTCATACCGTTCTGACGAGTTGCAGGCTTGGTACACGTCTCCAGGGAGCCCTTTTGGAAGCAAAGAAAATCGCAACCGTTTTAACACCAACACACAGAATTTCCGTAAGCGAATATTGCATAGTCGGCGGGAGGGCGGAGTGATTACCACTGCTGCGGTGCTCACGATGACAGCAACGCCATTGCGCACAAGCCCCATCAAGCGTGGCGCGTGGGTGGCTACGACGATCTTCAATGATCCACCACCGCCGCCGCCCGATGTGGTCCCGGAGATCGAGGCGGATGATGCGGCCATCGAGGCCAAGGGCCTGACCATTCGCGAGCGCCTCAAGCAACACGCCACTGACCAGACCTGTGCTAGCTGCCACGCGCGCATCGATCCACTGGGTTTTGCGTTGGAGAGCTTCGATCCCATCGGGCGTTGGCGCGAAAAGTACAGCAGTGGCCTGCCTATCGACTCCAGTGGCAAACTGTTCGGCGAGGCTGAGTTCAAGGATATCGAGGCGTTCAAGGACGCCATTCTGGAGCGACCGGAAAAATTCATGCGCGCCTTCAGCGAGCATCTGTTGAGCTACGCGCTCGGCCGCGAGTTGAAGGTTACCGACAAGCCTTCGATCGACAAAATTACCCGGCGGGTCATGGCCGATCACGGGCGCTTCTCCACCGTGGTGGTTGAGATTGCCAAGAGCCTCCCGTTCCGGCATAAAACCGGGCAGAACGAAAGCAAATGAATGTACTGAAAGAAACGCAAATCCCGAGGCGTACTTTCCTGCGCGGCTGCGGCGCGGCACTGGCGCTGCCGTTACTTGATGCGATGCAGGCCAGCGGTGCGAAGTCCGTACAGCCGCCCAAGCGCGTGGCGTTTTTTTACACGCCTAACGGCGTGGCGCAAACGGCGTGGCACCCGGCTGAGACCGGCCACAACTTCGCCTTAAGTCGTACGCTCCAGCCGTTGGAACCTCTACGCAAAAAGATTTCACTCTTCACTAATCTTGATCGCGTGAAAGTGCCGGGGACCGATGGGCACGCGCAGGCCGGCGCGTGTTACCTCAGCACCGCTGCGCCTGATGAACTTTCACCCGCGGGTTATCCCCTCAAGCGGACCATCGACCAGGTCATTGCCGACACCGCCGGCAAGGCTACGCCCTTCCGTTCGCTTGAGCTCTCATGCAACAGCTTTACCGACAACCGCGAGTCGGTTTATTTCGACAATATCTCTTGGTACGGCCACGGCCATGTGGCGCGTTCCATCAAGGATCCGCGCAAGGTCTTTCAGCGTTTGTTCAATGTAAAGGAACATCGCGCCAACAGCAGCCTGCTCGATCTCGTGTTGGCCGATGCCCAAGATTTGCAGGGTAAACTCGGTCGACTCGACCGCCACAAGCTCGACGAGTATATGGACTCGGTGCGTACTGTGGAGCAGCAGATCGAGCGCATCACCAAGCGTCAGGTGGATATTCGCGACATTGACCTTGAGGAGCCGGAAAAACTTTGGACCACGATGCGCCGTGATGAATACATTCAGATCATGGGTGATTTGATGATTCTTGCACTGCAAACTGACCTCACGCGCGTGAGTTCCATGATGGTTGCGCCTGAGCGCTGGTCCACGCCGCTGATGTTCGAGGATGTGTTTGTGAAACCCATCGATCATCACGGCTGGACACACAATCAAAAGAATGCCGAGGTACTGGGTGATCTCGAGAAACTCGATCATTTTCACATGCGCCAATTCGCGCGCATCAGTGCCAAGATGGATGCCATCCAGGAAGGTGAAGGAACGTTGCTCGACAACATGATGTTTACCTACGGCTCCGGCCTCAGCAGCGGTATGTTGCACGAATGCACCAATCTGCCCACCGTGATTGCCGGCAGTGCGGGTGGTCTTCTAAAAACCAACCGTCACGAACAGCACGCCAAGGGCACCCCCATCGCCAATCTCTGGGTTTCCATGGCCCAAATCATGGGCGTGAAAACCAACCGACTCGGAGATAGCAACGGTTCTCTCAAAGGCTTTCTCGCATAAGACGACTCCAGGAAAATTTATGAAAGTTTTGTTCGCGCTTTTTATTGCGGCGGTTTCACTTTCAGCTGCACCGAATTATGTACTGATTTTTTGTGATGATCTCGGGTATGGCGACCTGGGGTGTTATGGGTCGAAGCAAAACCGCACACCTCGTATTGATCAGCTGGCGCGCGAAGGCATGCGGTTCACTGATTTTTATTCCTCTAGCCCCGTGTGCACCCCTTCGCGTGCGAGCCTGATGACCGGCTGCTACGCGCGGCGGGTGGGGATGCACGAGGATTTCACCGGGCACTGGGTGCTCATCCCGCGCAGTCGTCGTGGGCTCAGCCCCAACGAGTTGACTTTACCTGAGGCGCTCAAGGCCGAGGGTTATACCACCGCATGCATTGGCAAATGGCATCTTGGCGATCAACCGCCGCATCTGCCCACTGCGCACGGTTTTGATGAATACTATGGTATTCCCTATTCCAATGACATGGCCAGCAAACGTCGCGGTGATCCGCCTTTGCCGTTGGTAAAACAAAATAATGTGATCGAAGCACCGGCCAATCAAGCCACACTTACGCAGCGTTACACAAGGGAAGCGGTAAACTTTATCGAACGCAATCGCAAGCGACCGTTCTTACTGTATCTACCGCACACTTTCCCACATCTCCCGCTCTTTGCCTCGAAGGACTTTCACGGCAAAAGCGCCAACGGGCGTTATGGTGATTCGGTGGAGGAGATCGATTGGTCCACCGGCCAGATTTTGAATGCGCTTGAAAAGCACGGTCTTGAGAAAAACACACTTGTGATTTTCACCTCGGACAACGGCTCCAACGGCCGCAATGGCGGTTCCAATGCGCCCTTGTCAGGTTACAAGGGGAGCACGATGGAAGGCGGCATGCGTGTGCCAATGATCGCCCGCTGGCCCGGCCGCATTCCTGCCGACAGCAAATGTAGTGCACTGGCCAGCACCATGGATTTTTTGCCGACCTTCTGCGCACTTAGTGAAGCCAAGCTGTCCAAAAACAAAATCGATGGGCACAACATCGCGCCGTTGTTATTCGGAGACGAGGAATCCTCCCGAAACGAGGCATTTTTTTATTATCGGCGTCGCCAGCTTCAGGCCATCCGCTGGGGCGATTGGAAATGGCATCTTCCTTTGAAGAACACATTTCCAGCGTGGACCACACCGAACAACAAGGGCAGTGGACGACCTGGTAAGTTGGTGAATCTCAAAACAGATCTCGGTGAGAAGATCAACGTTCAGAAGGAGAACCCCAAAGTGATGGTCAGGATGAAACAACTCGCTGCCCAAGCCGTCACCCAACTCGGAAACGAAGCCAAGCCCGGCACGAAGACACGTGAGGCAATGACTTTGGATTCCTCCAAGCCAATGGTTTTATCCAAACGATAACACCTTTTTTCATGCAAGTCGCATGACCAAACAAATCTGCCAATCTTGCTTAATGACCCGCGTGATGCCTCTTGTGGTGTCATCGCCTGCTTTTGAGGCCAAAGGCAAACCGGCAAGCAACAACTACCTAAGTAACCCATGACTAAATCAAGTAAGACCAACCGGCGTTGTTTCCTGAAAACGAGCGTTTTGGCTGCTGTTTCTGTGCCGACGATCATTCCCTCATCCGCGCTTGGCCAAGCGGACAAACCAGCGCCGAGCAACCGCATCACTGTCGGCCTCATTGGCTGTGGTGGCCGAGGCGTGGGCGTAATGAACTCGTTCCTGAACGAGTCCAGAGCGCAAGTAATCGCCACCTGCGATCCCTATGAGTCCCACTACCGTGGACAAGGGAAGGGCCGCGCGCTTGGCCGCAAACCAGCAGCCGAGATGGTTGGCAAAAAGTACGGCTCAAAGCCCTGCGACACTTACGTTGACTACCGGGAGCTGTGCGCCCGTGATGACCTCGACGTCGTGATTGTTGCCACGCCTGACCATTGGCATGCAGTGCAGGCGCTTAAGGCGCTTCGGAACGGCAAGGACATCTACTGCGAAAAACCGGTCACCCATTTTTTCGCCGAGGGCCAGGCGCTTTATCGTGAGGTGGCCAAGCGCAAGGCGATCTTTCAAACCGGCTCGCAACAGCGTTCCGCAACTGTGTTTCGAAACGCCGTGGAACTCGTCCGTAATGGGCTAATCGGCAAGGTCAAGGAAGTGCAGGTCGGTTTGCCCAAGGGGCCGGACAAGGTCAAGGGCGATCCGGCCGAGGAGGATCGTTCGGGCCGGGAGGATTACCAACTCTGGACCGGTCCCGCGCCGATGCTGCCATACGTGCACGCGCGCCATCACCAAATGTGGCGGGTGCACCTGGCATATGGTGGCGGCCAGTTGATGGATTGGATCGGTCACCACAATGACATCGCCCACTGGGGACTAGGCGAAGACCAGGGCGGCCCGATTAACGTTGAGGCGAAGAATTTCACCTGGAGTCCCGTGCCGGTGTATAAGGCGCCGGAGCATTACGAGGTGTATTGCGAGTACGCTGGCGGCATCCAAACCAGCATCGGTACACACAACAAGATGGGTACAAGGTTTATCGGTGAAGACGGTTGGGTATACGTCAATCGGGGGAAACTCGACGCGTCAAACCGTGACTGGCTGAAGTCCGGGTTCACCCCGGGAAAATTCAAGGCGTACAAGTCAACCAACCACACTCGCAATTTTCTCGAGTGCGTGAAGAGCCGCAAGCCGGCCATCTGCCCGGCGGAGACGTCGCACCGCTCCATCACGCCGGGCCACTTGGGCTACGTCTCCAACACACTTGGCCGTGCACTGAATTGGGATCCTAAAAAAGAGCAGATTATCGGCGACAAGGAGGCCAGCGAGCTACTGAATAAAATGTACCACCGCGAGCCCTGGACGCCATAGCGCGATGGATTAGTTGATATTTTCTGGACTCGTAGTTCGTCTCTCAATTACAGCAATCGATCACCCTTGGTTCGTTCGGTTTTGCGGATATGAAACACACAAGTAGAAAACAGTCCCGCAGATATTGTGTTACTGTTCTGAGTGCTGCCGTGTGCAGTCTTTCCCTAGCCAGCACCATTGTGGCTCAGCAGGTTGCACCGGAGAAGCGTCCCAACATCGTGATGATCGTTGCGGACGATATGAACTGGGATACGCCCGGCTGCTTAGGTGGCGCTGGCCCGGACATCACGCCCAACATCGATCGCCTGGCCTCGGAGGGGATTCGGTTTGAGCACGCGTATGTAAACATCGCGGTTTGCACGCCTTCGCGGAGTGTGATGCTTACGGGGTTGTATTCACACAACAACGGTGCGGAGGGATTTCAGCGGATTAATCCCGGCACGCCGACTCTGCCTGCGATTCTCAGTGAGGAAGGTTATCTCTGCGGGACGATTGGGAAGCCGCTGAGGCAGCAGGATGTTTTTCATTGGTCAGTCAATTATCGCTGGCAGGGAACGGGCGATGAGAACCGTTGGGGCCGCGATCCAGAGGTTTATCGGCGATTCGCAAAGTCGTTTTTTCAAATGGCCAAAGTGGCACAGCAGCCGTTTTTTTTGATGGCGAGTTCACATGATCCTCACCGGCCCTACGGTGGTGGAAAATCCAACGCTCCACATTTTGAGCGAACAAAATCGTCACGCACTTACAAACCCAGTGAAGTGAAGGTGCCGGGATTCCTTCCCGACATTCCGGACGTGCGCAAGGAGATGGCAGGGTACTGCACCTCGGCAAGGCGACTGGATGACATGGTGGGGGTAATTCTTTCGGAGCTGGCCAAAACGAAAAATACCGACGACACGGTTGTTGTGTTCCTTTCGGATCACGGAATGTCGGTGCCGTTTGCCAAAACGAATTGCTATGTGGAAAGCACCCGAACGCCGTTGATCATTCGTTGGCCCAAGCAAACTCAAAAAAAACAAGTTGATCGTGAGCACATGATTTCGACGGTTGACCTGTTGCCGACGCTGCTTGAGGCGGTCGATTTACCACTGCCGGAGAAGTTGGATGGCCGTTCGTTTTTTTCTTTGTTGAATGGAGAAAAACAGAGTGGTCGTGACGCCATCTTCGCGCAGTTTCATCATATCCATGGTCGCAATCCATATCCAATGCGATCGATCATCACAAAAGATCACGCTTACATTTTTAACGCGTGGTCCAATGGCAAACGCACGTATCGGGCCGAGCCGATGGCGGGGTTGACATATCGTGCAATGAAAAGGGCGGGAGAGAAAACTCCGAGCTTGGCCAAGCGCGTGCATCACCTCGAATACCGAACGGTTGAGGAATTCTACAATCTTAGAAAGGATCCGTTTTGTCTCGAAAACTTGCTTGCGAACAAACAGCAAGGGGCGACCTCCAAGTCAAGCAAGCAGGCGCTTGAAATGCTTCGGCAAAAACTTCGGACGTGGATGGTGAAGTATAACGATTTTGCATTGGATGCGTTTGACCATCGTGATTCGCTCGAAGCGCTTGAGCAGTTCATGCAGGATTACACCCAGCGTTCAGGGAAAGAGGTCGAGGCGATGAAACCTTACGAGGAAGCCAAGCGCTATGGTTTTTGACATGATGAATCTTCTCACCGTTCCGGGGCAGCACGAGTACGGCGGGAAGCCGTTTCCATTGGCGATCAAGGCGCCGGAAGGTTCCCTGTCCGAAGGTTGCGAATGGGCGAGTGGAGTTGCTGACGAATTATCCAAGGCGGCCTTTGAGCACGGAGCTGTTTTGGTCCAAGGTTTGCCAATGACATCACCGGAAGATTTTGATGCGATTGTTCGTGCTTTCAATTATCCAAATTTCTCCTACGCCGATTCGTTGTCAAATGCCTATCGAATAAACTTCACACCACGGGTGTTTTCAGCGAACGAAGCGCCATCGGATATCACAATCTTTTTACATCACGAGATGGCTCAGACACCTATTTATCCCAGTAAACTAATTTTCTTTTGTCAAAAGGCTGCGGCTGAAGGTGGGGCGACGCCGATTTGTCGTTCGGATGTCCTGTGGGAGCGGCTGAAGGAAGAACGCCTTCAGTTTGCCGCTGCCTGTTTGGACAAGGGCTTGAAGTATTCCAACGTGATGCCAACTGAGGCGGACAAATTGTCCGGAATGGGACGCAGTTGGCAAAGCACTTTCAGCGTGGACACCCGCAAAGACGCCGAGGCGCGCTTGGCCAAGCTGAGTTATTCATGGGAGTGGCAGCCGAATGGCGACCTGCGAGTTACCACGCCAGTGCTCCCCGCAGTGCGCGACCTTGGCGATGGGCGCGCCAGTTTTTTCAACCAACTCATCGCTGCCTTCAACGGCTGGAAAGACACCCGCAACGATCCGGCCAGGGCGATTACCTTCGGCGACGGCGCGCCACTTGATTCGGGAGACGTGGCTGCTGCGAGCGCCATCGCCGACGAAGTCACCTTCGATATCCCATGGCAAGCCGGCGATCTTGCCTTGGTTGACAATTATGTCGCCATGCACGGCCGTCGTAATTTCAAGGGGACCCGCAGGGTGTTGGCGTCTCTTGTTGCTGACCATTAAACCCCGGTAATTGGCACAAAGAAGTTGTTGGATAAACCATATTCAAAGTGTAGTTTTCTGGGCGGCAAAAAACCCATCGGATTAAATCAAACTAACGAACATAATGTTGAAAAACAGACACCTGAATATCATCGGCAGACGTCGTTTTCTGAAGAAAGCAGCTCTGGGTGCCACCGCATTCTGGACGGTTAGAGGTGCCTTTGCGGAGGCCCTCACTTTGACGCCCAGGCAAACCGAAGGTCCCCTCTACCCGGATCATCTTCCTCTGGACACTGACAACGACCTTCTTCGTATCAACGACTCCATTACCCCCGCAGTTGGCGAGGTGTCACATGTCAGAGGGAAAATCCTCGATAGCAAGGGAGATCCCATCAGGAACGCCATTGTGGAATTATGGCAGGTGGACAGTCAGGGCGTGTACATTCACTCGGAGACCGCGAAAAGTTCAAAAAGAGACAAGAACTTTCAGGGTTTTGGAAGGTTCATCACCGGAAGCTCTGGTGAATATTACTTTAGGACCGTCAAGCCGCCTGCATACGGCGGCAGGGCGCAACACATTCACTTTGCCGTGATCCGTGGCAAGCATCGGGTATTGACCACGCAGCTTTACGTGAAGGGCGATCCAAAGATCAAGCGGGATGGGTCCATCAATGAAATCAAGAATCTGAATTTGAGGAACATGCTCATTAAGGAGTTCAAGCCCTTGAAGGGATCAAAGACTGGTGAACTGACCGTCGATTTTGATCTGGTTGTCGGTGTCACGCCGGAGGATCCGAAGGAGGATCCGTTGAGGTTTCAAAACCCAAAATATAAGAAGGGCTAAGCCCAGCTCCTCGGCGCAGGTTTTCCCGCCGAGTAAATTGAAGGGCGGCAACTTCGATGGGCACTTCGCCTTTTCAGTTGCGGATTTCCTGAGGCTGCCATCTAATCGTCCGTGATGCATCAGCTTTTGAAATGCCTACTACTGTCTTTCGGTTTTACGGCAGTTGGCTTGATGGCTAATCCCACGACAGAGCAGGTCGAGTTTTTCGAGAAAAACATTCGACCCGCCCTCGCCGAGCATTGCTACGAGTGCCACAACAGCAGCGATAAGGCCAAGGGCGGGCTTGCGCTGGATTGGCGGGGCGGCTTGGCCAAGGGCAGCGATAGTGGGCCGGTGATCGTCGCTGGCAAGCCGGATGAGAGCCTGTTGCTCCGGGCGATCCGCCACGAGGTCAAGGAACTTAAAATGCCCAAGGGTGGTCCGAAATTGTCCTCGTTGGTGATCGGTAATTTCGAAACATGGATCATGATGGGCGCTCCCGACCCGCGATCCAAGCAGCCCAGCAAGGCGGACATCGCCAAGGCCACCTCTTGGGAAACCACTCGTGAGCGCCGTAAGCAGTGGTGGAGTTTTCAGCCGATCCGTTCTCCCGTTCTGCCAAAGGTGAACGGCGAGTGGGCGCAGACCGACATCGACAAGTTCATCCAGGCCGCCTTGGAGGCTGAGGGTCTTTCTCCGGCGGGCAACGCCGAACCGCACGCACTCATTCGCCGCTTGTCGTTCGTGTTGACCGGCTTACCACCGACGCCGGAGGAGACGACGNCGTTTGTGCAGGTTGCTGAGGGTGATCGCCGGGCGGCCGTCGCGAATGCTGTCGAGCGATTGCTNNCCTCGCCCCATTTTGGTGAGCGCTGGGCGCGACANTGGATGGACTGGGTGCGTTATGCAGAGTCACTCGGGAGCGAGGGCGATCCTGCCATCCCGAATGCCAACCAGTATCGCAACTACCTCATCCGCGCGCTCAATGCCGATGTGCCGTACGATCAGTTGTTGCGCGAACACATCGCCGGCGACCTATTGGCCAAGCCTCGTCTCAACATGAAGCTTGGCCTGAACGAATCGGCGATCGGTCCCGCGCATTATCGATTCGTGTTGCAGGGCTTTGCTCCGACAGATGCGCTCGACGAGCTGGTGCGGACGACCGAGAACCAGATTGACGTGGTATCCAAGGCGTTCCTTGGTCTCACAGTTTCGTGTGCTCGATGTCACAACCATAAATTCGACCCGATCAGCCAGGAGGATTACCACGCGTTTTACAGCATCATGACCAGTTGCCGGCCGGCGATGGTCAATATCGATACATCTGCCCGGCAGGAAACCAACAAGGCTCAATTGGCTGAATTAAAACCCAGAATTCGAGCTGCACTTGCTGAGAAGTGGTTGGCTGAAGTGGGCACAATCTCGGAGCAAATCCTTCAGCCAAGCGCAGAGTGGAAAAAAGCCATCGAGGATGCCAAGGATTTTAGAAATCCGCTGCACGCTTGGAACCGGTTGCGCTTGGCAAAGGGCGAAGAATTCACCGAAGGTTGGAAGAAACTTACCAATGATTTTGCGAAAAGCAAAAAGGCACTCGATGAACAGCGAGCACGAAAATATGCTAAGCGCTGGCGGCTTGGGCTGGATCCCGATCCACTAAACGAATGGGTACTTGATGGCAACGGCTTGGACGGCACGGTGGCCCAGGCTGGCGCGTTTCGTGTTTCGCCAAGCGGTGATAGAATTGTAGAAAACATACTGCCCGCTGCCGTTTATTCCCATCTGCTTTCGGACAAGCATGTAGGGGTGCTTGGCTCACCGTCATTTCGTGCGGAGCCCGGGCAGTCCCTTTTTGTGCGCGTCATTGGTGGTGGGGATGTCATGGCGCGTTATGTGGTACAAAACTATACTCGAAATGGCACGGTGTATCCGGTCACCCGAATCAAGGATGGCAAGTGGCGCTGGCAATCGTGGAGCATCAAATACTGGGAGGGGGACGACGTTCACCTGGAAGTTACCACCGCAGGCGAACAGGCCATTCTCGCCCTGAACAAGCCGAAGTCATGGTTTGGTGTGAGCGATGTCATTGTGGTTCAGGAAGGACAACCGGCTCCACGCGAGGAGCCGGCTGAATTTATTGCACCACTTTTTGCCAAAGGCGATCCGGTGAACGCCAAGCGCTTGGCCAAGCGTTACGCAGGGGCGCTGCGACAGAGCATTCGAGCCTGGCGGCGCGGCAAAATGACTGATGAGCAGGCCAATTTTCTCGGCTACTTTGTGCGCGAAAGGTTGTTGCCCAACACGCTCGACGAGTCACCGAAGGTCGCTGAGTTGGTGAAGGTATATCGCCGACTCGAGGCCGAGGTGCCAGTGCCACAGCGTGCGCCAGGGATCATTGAGGCCGAAGCCAGGGATCGACCGCTTTTCGTTCGCGGTAATCACAAGCAACCGGCCCAAACCGTACCGCGCCGATTCCTCGAGGTGATCAATGCCAAGCCATTTGCGACCAAGAACTCCGGTCGACTGGAATTGGCGGAGGCGATGTTGCATGCGGACAACCCGTTGACCGCGCGCGTGATAGTGAACCGTGTCTGGCATCACGTGTTTGGCCGCGGCCTCGTCGCCACACCCGACAACTTTGGCAAACTGGGCGAGACACCGTCGCATCCTGAACTGCTAGACTACTTGGCCAAGCGATTCGTTGCAGAAGCGTGGTCACTGAAAAAACTTATTCGCGAACTGGTGCTAACGAGAACCTTTCAGTTGGGCGTCACGCCAACAGCCAAGGCACGTGAGATGGACCCCGACAACCGGTTGTTGACCCGAGCCCATATGCGTCGACTGGAGGCAGAGGCGATTCGTGATGCCATGCTGCATGCCAGCGGTTCACTGGATCATAGTCCGCTTGGTGGTTCGGATGGTTTTGACACCAACCGCCGGAGTCTTTACGTCCGCATTATTCGCAACCGACTTGATCCATTTCTTACAATCATGGATGCACCAGTACCGACCAGTACGAAAGGTCGCCGCGATTTAACCAACGTCCCGGCGCAGTCGCTCACGATGATGAATGATCCGTTTGTCATCTCTTTGGCTGAACGTTTAGCCAAGCGTGTCCGAGACAATGAGAGTTTAAAGAGTACCGAGGCACAGATCTCGCAAATGTTTCAGTTGGCCCTGAATCGTCAGCCTAAACCAGTTGAGTTGGCTAATGCCAAGGTGTTCATTGAAGATTTGGCTGCTATGGAAAAAGCTGGAGCAACCTCGCAGGATCCATGGCGTGTTCTGGCCCAGGCCGTGTTTAACCTTAAGGAGTTTATCTATTTGCAATGAACAGACGACGAATCCTTTCTCGGCGTGAGATGCTCACGCAATGTTCCACCGGTTTTGGGATGCTGGCTTTACAGGGGTTGATGGCCAATTCGGCTTTTGCCGGTACGTTACGGCGGTCCCATTTCAAACCACGCGCGAAGCATGTGATTCTTTGTTACATGTCAGGTGGGGTGTCGCAGGTCGATTCGTTCGATCCGAAACCGAAACTGCGTGATCTGCACGGCAAGCCGATGCCGGTGAAAATCCTGCGCACCCAATTCAACAACAACGGCAATGTGATGGCCTCGCCGTTCGAGTTCAAGCGATACGGACAGAGCGGCACCCCGGTGAGCAGCATGTTTCCGCACGTCGCGGAGTCGGTCGATGAACTGGCTGTTATTCGGTCCATGACCAGCAAGGTGAACGAGCACGCGCAGGGTAACTACGCGTTCCATACCGGCTTTCCGTTCATGGGGCATCCATCGGCGGGCGCCTGGGTGTCTTACGGACTGGGCACAGAAAACCAGAACATGCCAGGGTTTGTGGTGTTGCAGGCCGGCGGGGCGGCGGTGCCGCACGGCGGTGTGGGGCTATTTAGCAACGGTTATTTGCCTGCACAAAATCAAGGCTCGATCATTGTCGGCGACAAGGCACCGGCGGTGCGCAACATCCAGCCGAGCAAAGACGATGTTTCACAACGCTCGCGCTTGGATTTTGTGAATGGCTTGGATCGTGCATTTCTCAACCGGATCGGCGGAGACAATGACATCGAGGCGGCAGTGAGCAATTACGAGACGGCTTACCGCATGCAGGCGTCTGTGCCGGAGTTGTGTGACTTGAGCGGCGAGACCACGGCCACCAAAAAAATGTACGGTATGGATTCGCCTAACGGCGTGACGGCGGCCTACGGACATCAGGCGTTGCTCGCACGGCGATTGGTGGAGCGTGGCGTGCGTTTCGTGGAACTGAGTTGTTTGCCGGAGAAGATGGGCGGTGGACAGGCCCCTAATCCGTGGGACCAACACGGGAATCTCAAAGGCGGTCACGAAAACATGTCGTTGCAGGTCGATCAACCCATCGGTGGTTTGCTCAGGGACCTAAAGGCACGCGGTTTACTCGATGATACACTGGTGATCTGGGCCGGCGAGTTCGGTCGAACGCCGTTCTCGCAGGGTAGCAACGGTCGCGACCACAATCCTTACGGTTACTCAGTGTGGCTAGCCGGCGGCGGCGTGAAAGGCGGCACGGTCTACGGCGCGACCGACGAGCTTGGCTACCACGTCACAGAGAACAAGTGTGATATCTACGACCTGTGGGCGACGGTACTGCACCTGATGGGATTGGATCATGAAGCGTTGACTTACCGCCACGGCGGCCGCGACCTGCGGCTCACCGACGTCCACGGCCGGGTCATTCAGGATGTAATTGCCTGATTACTGTCCGATTGGTCAAGCAGGGGGTTATGATTCATAGTGTCCTTGAATCCGTTATGACTGCAAACGGCATCCAGATTATCAATCGATTGCCTAGACTGTTCTTCAAGTTGTTTACTTGGGGCATTATGGGATTTGTGTGCGCACAGACTGCATACGCAGTTCCCGTGGATATAAAGTCTTACGATCCGGCCAGTGGGGTGGTGGTGAAGGTTGCCGACAAAACACTCGTCATGAGGTGGGACACGCCGGAGGGTTCAACGGAGTTGACGCTCAATATTTCAGGGCAAGGAGCTTTGGTGCGATCGATTACTGTGGCACCAGGTAATGGGAAGCCAGTCGTGGTTTTGCGCGATACCGATCCGGTTACCGTGTTATCTGTTGGGCAACGCGACTTAAAGAAACGTGGCGGCTGGACCATATTCTTTGATCGTACCAGCCGTAAACCTAGTGAGTCGGGTAAGCTCACGTTAAAACTCGAGTCTGTGGTCGTGCGAAGTGTGGGCCACAGATGTATCGTCGACCTTGGCGGACTTGAAGGGAAATCCTTTTCGGGAAAACTTCGTTTCACGATTTACGCTGGCTGTGACCTGATCCACCTACAGACGATTGTCCAAACGAAGAAGGACGCCCGTGCCTTGCTTTATCATGCTGGGCTAACCTGTGATCCAGCGGGTAAAGCTGTGTCTTGGATCGGACTCGACGATAAGGTGCACCGGGTCGATGCGACCACGCGACCCGCAGTGCCGGAGAAGGTACGCCACCGCACGATCGCTCTGGAGACCGAGGCCGGTGCCCTCGCAGTCTTCCCGCCACCGCACCGCTACTTTTACCCACTCGATGAGGCTTACAACTTGGGCTTCACATGGCGGGGGAATGACTTCATGGACCAAGTTTCAGGATTCGGTATCGGTGTTCGCCAGGATCTCCAAGGGGACCGACGCTGGGTCCCGTGGTTCAACGCACCGCCAGGTACCAAGCAGGAGTTGGGCATTTTCTGGCTCGCCTCATGCACGCGCGGCCAAAAGCTGTTTGATCGCGTGAAGGCCTACACGCACGGGGATCGCTTTCTTGAGTTACCGGGGCACAAGACGTTTACCAGTCACTACCATATTGAGCACACGACGCGCCTAATTGAGGAACGCGAGAAGAGCAACAAAACTGGTGTGCCACCTTCGCTCAAGAAGCCTGACTTTATAGACGTATTCAAAAAATCCGGCATACAGATTGTCCATCTCGCAGAATTCCACAATCGTCTTGGCCGGTTGCGGCGTGATCCAGTCAAGGCCCTTCCCCTGCTCAAGGCGATGCATGAGGAGTGTGCTCGTCTCTCGGACGAAGGCTTTCTCCTGCTCCCGGGCGAAGAGCCCAATGTACACCTTGGCGGTCATTGGATTAGTTTTTTCCCGCGTCCGGTGATGTGGGTGTTGAATCGATCCAAGGATAAGCCGTTCACCGAGGAACACCCCGGGTTTGGTCGGGTCTATCACGTTGGCAGTCCCGAGGACGTTCTGAAACTGATGGAGCGCGAGGGAGGGCTGATGTGGGCGGCTCATCCGAGAATCAAGTCCTCAACCGGTTATCCTGACCTTTATCGGGATAAGCCATTCTTCAAATCCGATCGTTATTTTGGTGGGGCCTGGAAGGCCATGCCCGCTGACCTCTCGAAACCACGCCTAGGTTGGCGCGTACTGGATCTTCTGGATGATACCTCCAACTGGGGAGCCAGGAAGTACATCGTCGGCGAAGTCGATATCTTTCAGGTTGATCGAACCACCGAATTCTATGCGCATGCGAATATTAATTATTTGCGTCTGGACCGCATTCCCCGTTTTGAAGAGGGCTGGGAGTCGGTCCTGAAAGCGTTGCGAGATGGTGCCTTCTTTATTTCGACTGGAGAGGTGCTAATGCCTCGGTTTACGATTGGTGGAAAGCAATCGGGCCAAACTTTAAAGCTTGATGCATCGGGCCGCGCTGAGCTTGAGGTCGGGCTAAGCTGGACATTCCCTATGGCTTTCGCCGAGCTCATTATGGGCGATGGAAAGCAGGTGCACCGCAAACGAATCGACCTGACTGGGACTGGGGCCTTCGAAAAACAAACCCTTAAGACAACACTCAACTTGATTGGAAAGTCCTGGGTTCGTTTAGAGGCATGGGATGTGGCGGCTAATGGGGTTATCTCACAGCCGGTGTGGTTAGAGTAAGGTCGTTGCCTTGTGGAGTCAGTTTTGCGAGCTAAAGAATTTGCGAGTTAACTGAAATCCCCTGATGAACTTTTATCTCCCGGCGCCCTGTTCCCCGTCGGACGAGTTTGGAGGAGGAGGAATTTTGCAAACCCCGCTAATTGATCGTATTCGACCGGGGATCGCGAGCTTCTCATCCTTTGAAGTCAAATCGCAGTCACTGTTCAGAGCTTGGGATCGCATGAGATTATTTTACGTCAAAACTTTGGTCAGGCCTTAATTTCGTTGATCTGCTTGGTGGAGATACCGATCGGTCGATCCAAAGGCACGCCAACGCAGGAAAGTAGCGTGGTGAGGAGATCTCCCTGATTGCCTTTGATATTGGATAGGAAGCGGCCGGTCTTGAGGGCACCGCCACCTTTCCCGGCAAGGATGAACGGGAGGTTGTCGCGCCGGTGCTTGTTGCCGTCTTCCAGTCCTGAGCCCCACATCATGATGCAATTGTCCAGCAGAGTGCCTTCCCCTTCCTTAAGGGCGTGCATCTTCTTCACCATGTAGGCGTACTGCGCGACGTTTAATTCGTTGATTGCCGCCACCTTACGGATCTTTTCCTGATCGTTGCCGTAGTGCGTCTGCGAATGATGCTGGTTGGAAAAGCCCAACTCGGGATAGGACGCTCCGTTGGGCCGGGAGCCGATGTAGGTGCTGACGCGTGTGGTGTCGGTTTGAAAGGCGAGGATTGTTAGGTCGCACATCACCTGCATGTACTCGCTACGCTTGTCGCCCTCAGGAATCTTAACCTCGATGGTCGGCGAGTCGGCGGCATCGCGTTTGGCCGTGTGTACGCCCGCCTTCTCCAGGGCCGCCTCCTGTTGGCGGGACTCAATGGCGGCGATGCGCCGTTCCACCAAACGTACGCTGTCGAGGTATTCATCGAGCTTATCTTGGTCGGACTTGGCCAGCGTCCGGCGCAAGTCCCGAGCGCCGCCGAGCACGCGGTCGAGCATTTGCCGGTCCAACGGGTTGGCCTTGGTGACCTTCCCGGATTTGCCGCGCTTACCGAAGAGTCGGTTCAAAACGTTGCGTGGGTCGATCTCGGCAGGCACGGGTTGCGTGGGCGAGCGGTAGCTGCAGTAGGAATAATAAGCCTCGTGCAGGCCTTCCTGATTCTCCTTCCAAGTCTGGGGCATCGTTGCCAACTCGAGCGAAGGCAGTGAAGTGTGGGCCCCGACATAGTTGGCCATAATTTGGTCGGCTGAGATGGCGATATTGATGCGACCGCGTGTGCTAGCGTCGGGCAAACGTGCGGTGAGCCAGGTCGACAACTCCAGCGCGTGCGGGGCGCCTTTGAAGGGTGTAATCGGCACACCGGAGATGCCTTTCATCATTAGGCACTGATCCATGACCGGTTGCAGCGACTTAATGATTGGCGGCGGTGAGTTGAGGAAGGCATCCTGACTCTTCGGCCAAAACTGATCCATGATGACCCCGTGCGGCATGTACATGAACGCCAGGCGCACCGGCGGATTGGCGGGAGCTGCGGCCCAGGCCAGAGAATCCATAAACGGCAGGGCTAGGGAAACGCCCGCGCCTTTCAGGAAGGTACGGCGATCAATATGAGAAGTGTTGTTCATTTTCATCCTATGATTCTGCGGTGTGTAAATAGGTAACTAGTGATGACCTCGATGATGATCGAACGGACACGGTACCGGTCCTTGGCGATCTTCACCATCAATTGATCGATCACAACATCATCGTAGCCCTCCAATTGTCGGCCCAGCGCGTAGGACATCAGCCGTTCGGTCAAGTTGCGGGCGAGGTCCGCTTCGCGCTGGGCAAGGAGGCCTTTCAATTCGGCGGGCGTAGAAAAACCTTTGCCGTTGGGTAGCTTACCCGCGGAATCGATGGCGAGTCCCTCGTCGTTCTTTTCGCGCCACCGACCGATGGCGTCGAAATTCTCCAACCCGAAGCCGATGGGATCAAGCAGTTTGTGGCAGTTGCGGCAGGTGGCTTCCGATTGGTGGAGTTCAGTCCGTTGACGCAACGTGAGCCCTTCCACCTCCTTGTGATCCTGCTCCTCCAGTTCGGGGATGTCGGGCGGTGGCGGTGGGACACGTTCTCCCAGAAGTTGCTCCAGCACCCACACCCCTCGGAGCACCGGGCTGGTTCGGTTGGGAAAAGAAGTGCTCGCCAGCGTGGCCGACATGCCGAGGATGCCCCCCCGATTGGGGTTCGTCAGCTTAACCCGTCGCATCTTTGGCCCGCGCACGGTTTGTTCAAGCCCGTAGACCTTGGCGAGCGGCTCATTCAGAAAAGTGTAATCGCTGTCCACTATCCGCGCCACACTTTGGTTTTCGCTCAGGATGCTTTCGAAAAACAGGCGGACCTCCTCCATCATCGACGTGCGCAGGGCCGGCGTCATTTGGGGAAACGTCTTCGGGTCGAACACATGTCGATCCAATTCGTTCACTCGCAACCACTGCGCTCCGAATCCATCGAACAACGCTCGCGACTGGGCATCCTTCAACAATCGTTCCACTTGTGCCCGTAGGATCTCGGGCTTGTGCAGTTCGCCTTTGTCGGCCAGAGCGGCCAGAGCGGCGTCGGGCGGCGCAGACCACAGAAAGTACGACAGACGCGAGGCCAACTGGTAGTCGTCCAGCAGGACGATCGACTCCTTCGATTCCGGCTTCCCGGCGGGTGTGATGAAAAGGAACTGGGGGGAAACAAGCACCGCCTTGAGCATCAAGCCCAATGCTGCCTTGTGGTTGAGTTCGTTGTTACGGGCGAGGTCGTAGACGTCGACCAGGACGTCGAGCTCCGCGTCGGTAGGCGGCCGTCGGTAGGCATCCCGAGCCAGTGAACGTGCGACTCCGCGGGCCGCCTTGTGAAGGTCGGCACCTTTCGGAGGTGCCTCGCTGAAGAGACGCGTTTGATTCGTAGTGGGCGCCTTGCCTTTCGGTGCCACAATTTGCTCGACGACCTTGTTGGCTATACTGAGGAAAAGTTCCGACTGCAACGAGGAAATCGAATTGAGAAAACCTTCCCCCACCACTTCCTCGGGCAGGCTGTCGGCGATGGACGTGTCCACCCCGTAGAGGTCGCGCAGGGTATTGGCGTATTCTGTCTTGGTGAGCCGGCGAATGACGAACGGCCCCGGATCGCGTGGCGCTAGGTACTTGATCTTGCCAACCCACTTGATGAATTGGAGGCGTTCCTCGTCAGTTGGTTTCTTGGAGGAATCTTCCGGCGGCATATCGTGCACCCTGACGTTCGCCACCGCCTTCTTCCAATGCAACGACGCGGACGCGCCTCCTGGATTATTGAGTGCTGATTGAAGATTGATCCCTGCCTTGGGCCGGCTGCCATGGCAACGGGTGCAGTATTTCTTAACGAAAGGGCCGACCTTTTCCTTGAAGATCTTTTGAGCGTCTTTCCGCAGCGCGGCTTCGTCCATGGCATCAGCACTGACCGAAAGGAATCCGGTCAATGTGAGCAGGTACAGAATGAGTGAATCGCGCTTCATGAAACGGCCTGCATAGTCGGCTATATGAGCCTCAGGCGCGAGTCAATTCCTTGGCGTGGCAACGACAAATGTGATCGAGCCGCTCAATAAGAATCCCCACTTCTACATTGAAGCGGTAAATCGTTCAGAATGAAGGGTGGAGAAGTGGAGCGGGTGAAGGGAATCGAACCCTCTCTGCATTCAATCTACAACAGACAATCGTCTGAGACACATCAAAACCCACTGTCTCTCCCTAAATCTCAATGAATCTCACACAGTTTCCGTGAATTTGTTAGTGGGCACCTTGCCTGCCCTCAGCCTTTAATTCTTCAGCTGTTTTACCTCCGTGTTTGCGGAGGAGGTCGGCGGTCCCAGAACCCCAATCATTTGTATCGAAATGGTA
>JAKUOU010000010.1 GCA_022451065.1 Pedosphaera sp.
TTCGGATTCGTGGAAATGGCCACCCCGGAAGAGGCGCGCAACGCAGTGGAGATGTACAACGGCCGAGAAATTCGTGAACGCAAATTGGCTGTTAACCTAGCCCGGCCGCGAACAGCCTCCTTCGTCAAACAGCAGGGATGACTGTCCCAGCCGTCCAAGACATTTTTTAACGGGCGACTGAAGACAGCCAGTTCTACCCTTCGATGCGGTGTACCTTGTACGGGGCAGCTTGGGCGGTACACATCATCAGGATTTCATCAATGCAGACGTGCGGCGGCCGGTTGGCGACCCACACGATCGCCTCGGCCACGTCTCCGGCGCTCAGCGGCTCAACGCCCACATAAACTGCGTCGGCCTTTTCCTGGTCACCCTTCAGGCGAACCATGGAAAACTCGGTCTCGGCCATGCCGGGGTCGATGGTGCCAACGCGCAGGCCGGTGCCGTTCAACTCCAGCCGTAATGCCTTCGTGATGCTCAGTTCCGCCGCCTTGCTGGCACAGTAGGCCGAGCCGCCCTCGTAAGCCACGCGGCCGGCGATGGAGCCGATGTTCAAGATAATACCGCCGGGGTGTGGCTTCATCAGCGGCAGCACGGCGCGAGTCACGCGCAGGATGCCCAGCGCGTTGGACTGAAACATTGCTTCCCAATCGTCGTCCCTGCCATCCTCAACGCGTTCCACTCCGTGAGCGCCGCCGGCGTTGTTGATGAGCACGTCCACCCGGCCAGCCGTAGCCCTGGCCCAGTCGGCGAATGCGTTGACGCTCACAGTACAGGTCACGTCTAGCTTATGGGTATGCGCCGAGGTCGAGCCGAACTTAACGCACTCGGCAGCAACCTGATCGAGGCGATCCTCCCTCCGCGCACCCAGCAAGAGGTTCACGCCCATGGCGGCAAGCTGCCGGGCGGTCTCTGCGCCGAACCCGCTGGAAGCACCGGTCACGAGTGCCCATTTGCCCTTAAGGCGGTTGCTCATGGGCAAAGACTTAACCGGAGCCGCCCCACTTGGCCAAGCGCAAACAAGGGTTGCCGCCGGGGCGGGTCCTGCCCCACACTGGCGGCGCATGTCGGTGAATCGGCAAAAAGTCAGTAACTGGTGGTTCTCGCTGAACTCAGTTCAGCGCTCGTTCCTGTTGTCGCTGCTGATCCATTCCATCGTGGCACTGGGCATCTGGCTGGGAGCCTTTCCCGTGGTAGAAAAAATGATGGCTGCCGTCGTCCCAGAACTCATCGACCTAGAGACGCTCAACGAGCAAAATAAACGGCAGCGCTCGGTCATCTTCCTCGAAGTGCCTCCCAGCATGGCCAGCGATAACGCCCCTGAAGATTCCAAATATTATTCCAACCAAAACTCAATAGCCGCCGACGAGCAGTCGGAAAAGGAAACCACAAAGCCCAAGATAGAGGGGACGCAGGACAAGGTTCCGCGGATCGTCGACAGCCAGCCGGCTTCAACGGCCAAGCCAACGCCTCCGGAACCCAAGCCCAAACCACCCGAGCCCAAACCAGAACCCACGCCGCCTCCGCCAAAGGCCGAGACGCTCAACCCGATCGTGGCCAAGCCGGAGCCGAAAATAGAGCCGAAAACAGAGCCGAAGCCACGCCGGCCGCGCACTGTCGCTGAGGCTAAGCAGTTGGCCATGATACAGGGGGCGAAAATGAAGCAGGACGGCGGTGTCAAAAAACGGGCCACCATCGTGGGGATCGATGCCACGGCCTCGCCGTTCGGCGACTACGACGCCCGGCTCATCGCCGCCATCCAGACCCGCTGGAACCAGATTCTCGACCAGTACTACGTACCCAGTGTCGGACAGGTGGTGCTGACTTTCAACCTTTGGTCGGACGGCAATGTGACCAACGTGCAGATAGAGCGCAGCACTGTGGACTCCATCCTCGACCTCAAGTGCGAGCGGGCCATCAAAGAGCCGGCACCCTACGAGCCTTGGCCGGATAAGATGCGCGACGAAATCGGCTCAGACCGGCGGTTTGTGCGCTTCACTTTCTATTACAACTGACCTTGACCAAGCGGTCAGTTGTCTTTTTTGGCCCGCAAAAACTTGGCCAGTTTTTCGAGGTGGTCGGTGTTGATGAAATCGACGCCGGCCTTGTGGAATATTTCCCATGCAAACGGAGTGTCCGGCGCAGCCCAAAAGCGGATTTTCTGCCCGCCAGCGTGGGCGCTCTTCACGATATTGGCCAACTTGGCCTGCTCTCTCACCGACAAGTCACCGTTGCCCCGCCACTCAAAGTTCGAACTCCAACTGTCGCTGATCCACGGCATGAAGTGTCGGCTCTCAACCTTGGCGAGGTCGCCCAGCCGGCCATCGTAGCCGGCCAGTCGCCGGATGTCCCTCTCCATGGCCTCCCTCGGACGGCTGCCTGAAATGACGATTGTCACCGCGCCGGGCTGGGTTGTGTCGGCAGTAAACCGGGTGAGCATGAACCGGTATTTCTCAAGCAGCGGTTTGAGCGCGGCGTAGGTCGCAGGACCGTCGGTCTTGAAATCGATCATTAGATGAAAGGGCGCCCTGGTCTTGTACACACTGCCACCGTTGATTTTCATGCGCTTGGCCAAAGGCGCAAGGTAGAGCGTCTCCAGGGTGCGCTCCTTTTTCAACTCGAAGCGTGAGTGGCCGACCAGCAGCGTGTTGTCCTTGAGAAACACATCCGCCTCCACGCTACAAAAGCCGCTGGCCAGAGCGTCAAGCAGCGGGCGCTTGTGGTAATAGTCGTTGTGGGAGTGAGCGCGGGGGAGCGGCTCTGGCTCTTCGGGTTTGGCCTGCTCGGCAGCGCATGGCCAAGCGACGGACAGCAGGCAGGGGAAAATCCATTTCATGGTGTCAACTATCGGGATGAATGTCGGTGGAACACCCCGGTTCGCCGGGCGGCATGTATCGGCCTCCATCCACGTTGGCCGGGTGCACGAAGTTGTCGCGCAGGTGTGGGATGTACTCCAAAAACAGTTTCTCATGTCCAAGCGCAATGTGGCTGAAAAACACAAGGTGCTGGTGAATTTGTCCCATGTCGCCCACGTGCGGCACGAGGCGCACCGGGAACTTTCGGGCGAGCATCGCCACGGCGAGCCATTCGCTGATGCCGGCCAGGCGCGTACAGTCGGCCTGCACGATGCCGACCGCACCAGCCTGCAAAAAATTTTTCCATAGCACACGGTTCGAGACCGCCTCGCCAACGGCCACTGGCACCGGTGCGATAACGTTGGCGAGCGTCTTGTGCGCCGAGACATCATCCGGCTGCGTAGGCTCCTCGATCCAGTAAGGCTCCATCCCTTTCAGTGAGAGGCAGGCATCGATGGCTTGCGGCAGCGACCAGGCCTGGTTGGCGTCGAGCATGATTCGCACGTCGTGCCCGACCGCTTCACGCACCATGAACGTGCGCCGTACGTCATGTGAGTGATCCCTCGCACCGACTTTCAGTTTCATCGCCGTGAAGCCGGCATCAACAGCGGCCTTCGCATTGTCTCGAATCTGCTCGTCGCTGTACTGAAACCAGCCGACCGACGTGTCGTATCCGGGATAGCCGGTCTGCAGCACGCCCTCGCGCTCTGCTCGAGTGCCTTGATTAGCGCGCAGCATCTCGGTGGCCTCATCAGCGTTAAGCTCTTCCTCGAGATAACTGAAATCGATCAGCCGGACGATTTCCTCAGGTGAAAGGTCGAGCAGCAGCCTCCATAACGGCACGCCACGCGCCTTGGCCCAGAGGTCGAAACAGGCATTGGTAATCGATGCGAGGGCGAGATGCGTAACGCCCTTGTGCGGGCCAAGCCAGCGTACCGTCGGATGCTCGGCAATGGAGCGTTGCACCGCACCAAACTCCGCCATCAACTCCTCTATATCGCGATCCTGCAACTGCACAGCCAGAATGCGAATCGCATCGCAAACAAGGTTTGTGCCTGTTCCAAGTGTGTAGGCAATGCCGCTGCCCGTGAGTCCATTATCAGCCTTCAGCAGCGTGACGCCGTAGCCGTACTGGGGGTTGGTATGGACGGCATCCGAACCGGCGCCATCCTCTAGCTGCCGGCGAAAGTCGCGCGCCTCGATGGATTTAATGGTGGGCATTATATTGTCGGTTGGCAAAGTCCAAGGATGTCCCGCACGCTCTGGCGGGCCCACTCGTCGGCCTCTAGGATCGCGTCGAGCGACGGCTGCGTAATGACCTCGTGGCCATCCATCACCTGCCCAACGGTATCGCTGATACCGAGGAATGACGTTTGCTGGTCGCAGAAGGCATCGACCGCGATCTCGTTAGCGGCATTGAGTACGGCCGGCATCGTACCGGCCGCCTCGCCGGCGCGGCGCGCTTGGTCAAGCGCGGGGAACTTGGCGAAGTCCGGCGCCTCAAAATCCAACCGTCCAAGCGCGGCCAAGTCGGTCTGCACGCGGTCACTCGCCGCTCGGCTTGGCCAAGTGAGCGCGTACTGGATCGGCAGGCACATGTCCGGCGTGGAGAGTTGTGCAACGATTGAGCCATCGATGAACTCGACCATCGAGTGCATCACACTCTGCGGATGCACGACAACATCGACCTGCGGCATCGGGATGTCGAACAGCCAGCGCGCCTCGATCATCTCGAGGCCTTTGTTGAACATGGTTGCCGAATCGATGGTGATCTTTCGCCCCATTACCCACGACGGGTGTCTGAGTGCCTGCTCGACGGTGATGCCGGCGAACTCCTCGATCGGCGTCTCGCGGAATGGTCCGCCGGAAGCGGTGAGAATAAGCCGCCGCACCGACTCGGGCGTGCGTTCCCCGAGGCATTGGAAAATCGCTGAGTGCTCGCTGTCCACCGGTAGCACGCGGACGCCGTGTTTACGGGCCTCGGCCATCACGATTTCACCGGCCATCACGAGGATTTCCTTCGAGGCCACGGCGATATCCTTGCCGGCGCGTATCGCGGCCAACGCAGGCTGCAGCCCGGCGGTGCCGACGATGGCGACCAACACAATGTCCGCAGACGGCAGAGTGGCCAATTCGATCAGCCCCTCTGCGCCGGAGGTCACCCGGATGCCGTCGAGTTGCGGGCGCAGTTCGTCCACTTTTTCCGGCGAGGTGATCGAGACCAGCTCGGGACGAAATTGCTTCGCCTGCTTTGCGAGGAGCTCGGCGTTGCCGCCCGCCGCCAGGCCAACGAGGCGGATGTCGTTGGGCAAATCCTCGGCAACCTTGGCGGTGCTGGTGCCAATCGAGCCGGTGCTACCGAGTAGAACGACGTTTTTCATTTCGCGAAGCAGCGGCTACTCATTGAACAAAACCAGACGCAGGTAAAGGAACATTAGCGGCGCGTTGAAGAGCAGGCTGTCGAGAAGGTCAAGGATGCCACCGATGCCAGGGAAGAATGAGCCGGAGTCCTTCACACCGGAGTCACGCTTTAACACCGACTCGACAAGGTCTCCAAGCACCGCGCCAACACCCAGCAAAGGGCCAAGAGCGGCGGCGTGCAGCGGGGTCATCCCGCCCAGCTTGGCCGCGCCCCAATAATGCGCCATCAACATCGCGGCGGTGGTCGAGAGCAAAAGCGCGCCGACAAGTCCCTCCCAGGTTTTGGCAGGGCTAACTTTCGGTATCATCTTGTGACGGCCAATCATAGAGCCGAGCAGGAACGCACCGATATCGCTGCACTTGGTCGCCAGAATAAAGAAGAGCAGGCAGTACCCAGGATCGAACCCGGCGCCAGTTGGTGTGGCTATAAAGTAAATCTTCAGCAGGAACCCTAGCAGCCACGAGACGTACAACACACCGAGCATCGTGTGGCCCACCATCGAAAATAACGGCGGCGCTGGATGCGCGAAGACCCGCCGCACCAGCAGGGCCAACAGCAGGACGGCGAAAACACCGAGCTCAAGCTCTGCCGCGCCGCCCATCGTTGGCTCGCCGAGTTGCGCCTTGGCCAAGCCGGAGAGGTATATGAACTGTGTGCTGACCAGGGTGACACCACCAGCCAGGCCAAGCCACTTGAAGCGAGGCAGACTGCTCTCCTCCACCATACCATAAAACTCGAGCAGGCCGACGATATTGAGCAGCATGACGATGCCGCCTACTAGAAACACAGAGAGCGTGTCGCCGGCCAGCAAGCCGTAAAAGACGATCCCCAATAGCACCACCGTACTGGCCAGGCGCCGTGCGAAGACGACTCCTTTCGACTCTGTTTTGTTGGCTTGGACGGCGGATGACATGCTGTCGACGGAAGGGTTTCAGTCCGCCTGATCGGGGTCAAACTTTTCCGAAACGCCGGTCGCGGCTGGCAAATAGCTCAAGTGCGGCGCAGAACTGCGCCTCGCCAAAGTCCGGCCAGAACTGCTCGGTAACCACCAGCTCGGCGTAGGAAATCTGCCACAGCAAAAAGTTGCTGATACGCATTTCGCCGCTGGTGCGAATCAGCAGGTCGGGATCCGGAGTACCCGCGGTGTAGAGATGATCAGCGAAGGTTTGCTCGTCTATGTCCGTTGAGGCCAGTTCGCCGGTCTGCGCCTTGGCAGCAATGGCACGGGCTGCGTCCACCAACTCGGTGCGTCCGCCGTAGCTGAGGGCAAGCGTCAGCGTTGTGCCGGTGTTATGATCGAGCGACGCAATGGTGGCATCNAGCTGCCCNCGAACAAATCCCGGCAGGCGGTCCAACTGACCNATCGCNCGCANCCGCACCTTGTTTTGGTTCATCTCCCCCTGCTCGGTTTTTAGGTAGTGGGCGAGGAACTTCATCAGCGTATCAACCTCGGCCTTGGGACGATTCCAGTTCTCGACGGAGAAGGCGTAAAGCGTGAGGTAACGGATGCCAAGCGCGGAGGCGCAACGCAACACCGCACGGACCGACTCTGCGCCACGGCGATGCCCCTCGACTCGCGGCAGGCCACGCTCCCGCGCCCAGCGGCCGTTGCCGTCCATGATAATGGCAACATGTGCCGGGAGCACGGCCTTGGCCTGTTCACTGAGTTCTGTTTTGGCGTGGCTCATGCGCTTGGCCAGGCGGCAGCGTTTACAGGGTGATGGTCTGCGATCGGGCCGGGCCGACCGAAGCGTGGCTGAGCTTGGTGCCGGTTAGTCTGGCCAATGCCTTGGCATAACGCCGAGCGTTGAGCGGCAGGGCCTTCCACGTGCGAATCTTGTCTGTTGGGCTCTGCCAGCCGGGAAACGTCTCGTAAACGGCCCTGCACTTGGCCAACTGGCGGAGGTCGCTTGGCTGATGATCGACCCGTTTTCCGTTGAGCAGATAGCCGACGCAAACCTTGACCGACTCGAGTGTGTCCAGGCCATCTAGATTTGTAACCGCAAGGTCGGTAATGCCGTTGAGCATGGCCGCCTGTCGGACGGTCACGACGTCAAACCAGCCACAGCGGCGCTCGCGACCGGTGGTCGCACCGTACTCGCGACCCATTCCATGCAACAGATCGCCAACGATTCGGTCCTCTGACGGCATCGGGCCCTCGCCGACCCGGGTGGTATAGGCCTTTGCCACCCCAATCACTCGATCAATCCTGTTTGGTGCTATACCTGAGCCGGTGCACATGCCGCCGGCGGTGGTGTTCGATGAGGTGACATATGGATAAGTGCCGTGGTCGATATCGAGAAATGTGCCCTGAGCGCCCTCGAAGAGGATGCGCTTTTTTTTCGACGAAGCCTCATGGAGCAATTGCACGGTGTTGGTGACGTATGGCTTGAGACGACGCGCGGCCTTGAGAACGCTCTCCATTGTGCGCTTGACGGGGAGTGGGGTTGCACCGAGCGACTTGAGCAGTGCATTGTTGTTTTTAATAGCCTGCTGCAGTTGTTCAGCGAAGCGTTTCACATTTAAGATACTGCCCATACGCAGGCCGACACGATCAACCTTGTCACCGTACGCCGGCCCGATGCCGCGCATAGTGGTGCCGATCCGGTCCTTTCCCTTGAGCGCCTCGCGCGCGGCGTCGATCGCCTTGTGGTAGGGGAACACCATGTGGGCTGCGTCGCTGACGTGCAGTCGCCCGGCGGGATCGATGCCAGACTTTTTCAAGCCGTCGATCTCCTCCACCAGGCCGATGGGATCGATCACGACACCGTTGCCGATCACGCAGGTGGTGCGTTTTCGAAGAATGCCGGAGGGGATGAGGTGCAGGATGTACTGCGTCGTGCCAACGATGACGGTGTGGCCGGCGTTGGCGCCGCCCTGGGCGCGGACGACGATGTCCGCCTGCTGAGTCAGGAAGTCGATGATCTTGCCCTTGCCCTCGTCGCCCCACTGGGCGCCCACTAGAATGGTGTTCGACATATCGTGGCTGCCTGCTGAAACGAACAAACCCGAAGCCCAGCCCGGGGTCGTCCCTCATTAGCGCAGGGACGCTAGGGAAACCGTTGATCGGTGTCAACGCTTGGCCAAGCGCCCGGCCTTATTTCATGTACTCCTCGAGAAAGGCATCGACCTCCCGGTAAAACTCGAAGACGTTGTCCTCGTTGCGATAGCCGTGTCCCTCGTTGGCCTTAATGATAAGCTTGTTTGGGATGTTGTTTCGGTCCAGCGCACGCTTAAGAATGCGACCATGCTTTGGCGGCACCCGCCAGTCGTCCATCCCGTAGGCCATCAACACCGGGGCCTTCACATTGCCGATGTTGTTCTGGATGGATCGGTTCTTGATCCAGTCCTTGTCCTTCTTCCGGTCGGCAATCATCACGGCATCGATGGCGTCATTGATCTTCTTTGGAAGCGGGTATTCCTTGAGAATCAGGTCGATGTCGGTGACACCGACATAGTTGATGCCGCACCGGTACAGTTCCGGCGTAAAGCACAGGCCGGCCATGGTCGCGTAGCCGCCGTAGCTTGCGCCGTAGATGCCAACGCGCCCGGCATCGACAATGCCCTCGGCAATGAGATGCTTTACACCGTCAGTAATGTCGTTTTGCATCTTGCCGCCCCACTCGCGGAAGCCGGCTGTGTAAAGCCTTGTGCCGTAGCCGGTGGAGCCGCGGAAGTTCGGCTGAAAGACGGCGTAGCCGCGGTTGGCCAGGAACTGCACTTCCTTGTTCCAGCCCCAGTAATCGCGGGCGGACGGCCCACCGTGCGGGTGAACGATAAGCGGGAGATTCTTGCCATCACTGCCATTGGGGATGGTCAGATAACCGTGGATGACCAGCCCGTCGCGGGCGGTGTACTGGATCGACTTCATCGGCGACATCTTGTCGGGGTCAATCCACTCCGCGAGGTCGAGCAACTTTTCCAACTTGGGTTTCTTCTTGTTGCTGATATCGAGCAGGTAATAGGAGCCGATAGTCTTCTCGCTGTGCGAATGGAAAAGGATGCGATCCTCCTTCTTGGACCAGTTCTTGATGTCGTTGGCCATGCCGGGCAGCGCATCGTCGATGATCGCCTGGTATCCCTGGTAATCCTTGTCAAACCAGTAGGTCTGAGGGCGCTCAGCCTCGTAGCGCACCCCAAGCACCTTGCCGGTCTTGTCGGACACGATCGGCGACCCGGCCGGCACGTCAAACTTCGGATGCGCGAAGATCATCCGGCCCAGTTTCCTCTCCTTGAGGTCGAACTGGAACAGTGCCTTCTTGTCTCCATTGGGAGCGGCCACGTAGAGGATGTCGGGATTCTTTCCAAAACCCAGCGGGGCGATGGCTGTACGAAAGTCACCGGAATAAACCTCCTCCCAATCCGACTCGGAATCCCGCCGATGAAGGACGGTCCGAGTGAGGCCGTGTTGGGCGATTCCGATGCGGACGACTTTATCACGGTCAGCGACGAATTGAAGAATGTCACCCCGATTGAAGACAACCCGTTTTTCCTTTGCTGTGAGTGTATTGAGCCGGACGATATTCCCGTAGAAAGCACGATCCTCACGAAATCCCCCACCTCCTTTGCGCACCTCGACTAAAATATCTGCACCCTCATCCGTTAACGGGTCGAATAAATCCATCACCTTGAAAATGCGACTGCCAAATTCACGGGAAGTCTTGAAGGACGGATGGAGCACCTTGGACTTGGAGCCATCACGGTTGACGGCATAAAGACCGCCATTGGGGAAATTGTTGCGATCTTTCATCTGGAAGATCATGCGTTCATTACTGATCCAGTTGAAGCTGTACACCTCGTTTTCATCCTCCGCAGTGCAGCCGAAGAGCTTGCGGTCGGAAAGTCGAATGGTAAGAAGATTGTTTTTGCCCTCGCGCGGCGCGATCGCAGCCAGCCATTTGCCGTCCGGGGAAAGACGCATCCTACTGAACTCCGGATCCTTGAAAAATGTCTCAACGGGCAGTTTTTCCGCTTGGCCAAGCGGGGCAAGCCAGGCCAGGGCCAGGCCAAGCGCGGCCGCTCGCATGATAGGGATGGTGATTATTTTCATTTCGCTCAGGACGATCTGCCGAGGATCGTGATTCCCAACAGGGAGCAGACTGTACCGTCCTGCTTTTTGGCAAGGCGAACAAAAAAATCCCGTGGCCAATCGACCACGGGATTTGATTGTAAATGGATTGTTCGCCTTTTAGAAGCGGACAGTCGCACGGGCGTACAGGACGGTGCCCCACGGGCTGTGGCCTGCAGTGCCGTACGAGTACCCTTCCGCCTCGCTGTCTGACCAAGGCGGATCCTCGTCGGTGACGTTCAACGCACCAACCGTGATCCGTGAGTTGTCGGTCAGGTCATAGGTAGCCTGCAAGTCGAGAGTGGTGTGGGAGTCTACCTCCGGAATCACTCCGTACATCTGATCAAAGCTATCGACATAGTTGATCGTTGCTCCGGCGCTGTACTTGTCATAGTTCCACCAGACGCTCACATTGCCGCGCAATTCCGGCACAGTATAACTGCCTACCTGCTCCTCGAAGCTATCGGTCGGACGTGCCTGATATTCGTATGATTCCATATGGGCGGCACGAAGATCAACACCGAAGTAACCCACCGAAGTGTCGATCCCGTAGTCGATCGATATATCGAGCACCTCAACATTCACGTTAGCTAGATTAAGATAAGAGTTGTTGATGTGTTTCAGGCTTCCAGGGATACCTCCGTTGGGAATATCGTCATCACCAAGCTCCGGATTCTCCTCGGTTCCAAACTTACCGTCAGGCCCTGGGTTATCAGCCGCCCTGTCAGCATCCGTCTGCTCGTTACGAATAATGTTGTTACCGAAGAGCTCCTCGTTGTTCAGCATATACTGTGCACCGAGGCTTGTGATCTGATTCTCCAACTCGACGTTGCTCCAGTTCAAGCTGATGGCGAGATCCATGTTCTCCGGCATGGGAATGTCGATAACGGCACCAATGGAGTAGCTATCCGATTCTTCCGGTTGCAGATCCGCATTACCACCAGAGATGGTCTTGTACTGCATTCCCTCATCACCACGTGCTGGATCCAGAAGGAACGGGTGGGAGATAGATTGGCCCATGTACAACTGATGGAGGCCCGGTGCCCGGAACGCGGTCTGGTAAGTGCCACGTAACAGTACACGCTCATGCGGCTGGTACTTCAAACCCACCTTCGGGTTGTCGGCCGAGCCGAAGTCACTGTAATTCTCGACACGCCAGGCGGCCTGCAATCCGAGAGAGTGAACCCCAGAAACCCTGTTGTCCTCACCGATGATCGGAATCATGAATTCAGCGTATCCGGCGTCACGAGAGCGGCTGCCCGCGTTGGAAGTGCCCCCGGAGGCAACGATCTTGTTCTGCATGGAGAGACTGTCACCAATGTCGCTGGTATCCTCCTTTGCGGTTTCAGCGCCAACGGCCAGAGCCACGGTGCCACCCGGCAGTTCAAAGATATCGCCGGCCGCCTTGACGTCAAACATCCGAAGCTCGGACTCAGCGCGGCGGAGGGTATTGACCCGGAGTCCGTCTAGGACGGCCGGGCTGTTGATGCCCAGTCCAGCGCCAAATAGATTGTAGGCGGTGGCTGGATCACTCGAGGCCAGCGCGTCCGAGAAGGCGTCCGAAGAGACGAAGTTCTGGCCGAAGTCGACTGTCTCGACCTTGTTGTAGAGGAAGGCGGTCTCTGCCTGCCAACTGTCCCCGATGTCAAACTTGACACCCGGCATGACGCGGAAAATGTCACTCTCAATATCGAAGAGACGAGGCCCAACCTCGATCAGGCGATGACGGAAGGTTGTGTCCTCACCAAACGGGTTAAACGCGTTGGAAGCCGGCAGAATGCCCCAAGTGTCGGTGTTCAAATCACCAAACGCCGGGGTCGGAGCCATCTCCTGGTGGACCTTTATATTCCGGTAGGTCGTATGCACGAACGCGGTGGCATAATCGGTCACGTCGTAATTGATACGGCCCGATGCCCCGTATCGCTCGTATTCCGGCGTAAGGGTCATCCACGGGTTGTAGTCAAAACGGTTGATGCCTGGGGCACCGATGATCTCCTCGGCGGTCGGTGTACCGGTGCTACCGGCGGGTACCTGGTAGAAGCCGGACTCATACCCGTTCTCTGAGCCGGGCAGAATCTTGATCGAACCCGGGTTACCGGAGGAGGAGCGGAAATCATAACCACCAGCGGGTCCCTGATTTGCGCTTGCGGCATAATCCCTATCGTCATGCTGCAACGAGTTGCGCTGCATATAATCAACATTGATCCAGGCATTGCCATTTTCACTGACCGTGCCGCCCGTGATCGAGTAGGTCTGGGTGCCCATATCGCTGTCGGCGGTATTGCTATAACCTACGTTAATTTCCAGACCGTCGAAATTGTCGCGCGTGATGATGTTGATCACGCCAGCAACAGCGTCGGAACCGTAAATGGCAGAAGCACCGTCGAGCAGAACTTCAATACGCTCCACAACCGCCATCGGGACGCCGTTCAAGTCGGAGAACGAGGTGGTCATGTTCTGGGCCATCGAGTGATTGCCCAACCGGCGACCATCCACCAACACGAGCGTGTAGGCCATGCCCATGCCGCGCAGCGACACGCCGGATGAACCCGGGGCGAAAGAGTTCTGGAATTTCTCGTCGAACGATCCGGAGTTGTTCTGCGGCAAACGACGAAGCAGCTCGCCCACGGTCTCGGCACCGGAACGGTTGATCTCCTCGCGATCGATTCGCACGATCGGAGACGGCCCCTCCAACTCGACAGTCGGAATGTTGGAACCTGTGATGACAACTGGGGTCAATTCACCTTCATCATCCTGGGCAACTGCCGGCATGGTGGCCAGCGGAAGACCCAAACTCATGAGGGCGACAGTCTTCACTGCTTTCCTCATCCTCTTGGTTTTTGCTCTATATGCACGTTTCATAACGATAAAATTACTTCTAGGTTTGTATTATTGTTGTTTGGTTGCTCAGAATATAGGGAACGATGCGGTTTGCACTCATTCTTTTGCGGGGCAGAATCAACATCCCTTTTCACGCTGTCAAGCATCTGATTCGCCTTTTTTATAGTTTTTTTTGAGGTTACGCCGTTTGACGGCAGAACCTGATTACCCCATTTTCAGTCGGTCATCTTGAGTCTGGCCCAACCAGACCTCTCGGCCACTTTGGCCAAGCTGCGAGAAACTCCCCCTTTACAGGCTGTCCTGTACGGTGCGGAGCCGGGAGAAGTGTTGTCTCTGGGCGGNATCAGTCAAGGCGCCCAGGCCTTTTCGGCGGCGGTTTTGGCCCATTTCGCCAAGGGCCGGCCGGTGGTGNTTGTCTGCCCCACCGGCAAACTTCAGGAGCAACTTCAGCAGGAACTCGAGACGTGGCTCCCCGCCCTAACCAAGCGCCCGACCAAGCCGCCACTCTTTTTCCCGGCTTGGGATGTCCTGCCGCACGAGGCCCGACTGCCGCACGCCGACGTGCTGAGCGAGCGGCTCGAGACACTCATTCACTTGGCCAAGCGCCGCAAACCCAGTGCCAACTCCACGGCGCCAGGCCCGGTCATCGTCACCACTGGCGTCGCCCTGCTGCAGCGGACGTTCTCCCCGAGCGAGCTAAAAAATCGGTTCCGCAACTTCAAGATTGGAGAGCGCATTGATCCACTGGACCTCGTCGAGTGGCTCGAGGACCAGGGATACGAGCCGGAGGCGCAGGTCAGCCAAAAGGGGGAGATCGCGTTGCGCGGCGGTATTCTCGACGTCTTCCCTTTGGCCAGTCCGTGGCCGGTACGCTTCGAGTTTTTCGGTGATGAAATCGAGTCGCTGCGCACCTTCGATCCGCAGACGCAGATTTCCCGCGAGAAGATCGACCGTGCCACGATCTCTCCCGGAGGTGAGCTTGGCATCCTTAAGCAACAACTCGCCGCCGACTCAAACTACGCAGCTGGGCGGCTCGGCGACTACCTTGTCGGTGATCCGCTTTGCCTGCTGATCGAGCCGGACGACATCGCCGAACGCGTCGCCGATTACCTCGAGCAAGTGCCCAGCGGTGACCTGTTTCACGACAACTGGGAAGCCGCGCTTGGCCAAGCTCGTAAACGCGGCACGATCGTCGAGGTTCGCGAAACCGGCAACGACGAGCCGCTGTTCCAGGGACTCGACTCGTACCGGCCACTTGGCGAATCAGCCGGCGATCCGCAGGTTGCCGATGCCCAGCGCCGCGAGTTTTTCAACCAACTACATCGCTGGCTGCGTAACGGCTACACCGTCTGGACAGTCTGCGGCACCGAGGGCGAATTGCAGCGGTTTGATGAACTGTGGATCGAGTACGGCTTGGCCAAGCGCAAGGCCGAGGCCAAGCCGGTGCGAATGCTGGGCAGCGTGTCTCGTGGTTTTCTCGTCGAGCCGGCCGGTCTGGTCGTCGTCACCGACTCGGAGATTTTCGGGCGTTACCGCACCCAGCGATCGCGCAGGCTCAAATCGCCCCACGCAGCGGCGACGCGCTCGGCGCTGGAGATCGATTTTACCGACTTGAGTGTGGGCGACTTCGTCGTGCATTTGCAACACGGCATCGGCCGATACCTCGGGCTAAAGGTGCTGCCGGTCGAGACGCGCACGATGCGGGATGGCAGAAGAAAGTCCAGTGGCGGTGAGGAGTGCCTCGTGATCGAGTACGGCACGCGCGACCCGGAGCAGGAGCCGCCTAAGCTCTACGTGCCGGTTTCCGAGGCGCACCTCGTCAGCAAATACGTTGGCACCGGTAGAGCGCGTCCGCCGCTCAGCATCATCGGTGGCAAACGCTGGGCCAAGGCCAAGGCCGATGCCGAGAAAGCGGTTTCCGATGTCGCCGCTGACTTGCTCAAGCTACAGGCCTCGCGCGAGGCTCAACCGGGGCACGAGTTTGGCGATGACACGCCGTGGCAGAGGGAGTTCGAGGGGTCGTTTCCATTCGAGGAAACACCGGACCAGTGGTCGGCCATCGAGGCGGCTAAGCGGGATATGCAGCAGTCCAAACCGATGGATCGGCTCGTCTGCGGCGATGTCGGTTTCGGCAAGACAGAGGTGGCCATCCGCGCGGCGTTCAAGGCGGTGATGGACGGCAAACAGGTCGCCGTGCTGGTGCCAACCACTGTACTGGCGCAGCAGCATTACAACACATTCCGCGAGCGCATGGCGCAGTTCCCCATCTCGGTGGAGTTGCTCTCTCGGTTCCGCTCAAAAAAGCAGGCCGACGCCGTTATCGCGGCGCTGGCGGCCGGCTCCGTGGATGTTGTCATTGGCACGCACAAACTCATTCAGCAAAATATCCGCTTTAAAGACCTCGGGCTAGTGATCATCGACGAGGAGCAGCGGTTCGGCGTGCTGCACAAGGAGAAGCTCAAGAGACTGCGTCAGACAGTGGACGTGCTCACACTCACCGCGACGCCGATCCCGCGCACGCTGCACATGGCTCTGACCGGCGCGCGGGACATGAGCACCATCGAGACGCCGCCGCAGGACCGGCTGCCAATCGAGACCACCGTCATCGAGTTTGACGAGGCAACCCTACGCAACGCCATCCAGCGCGAGCTCAATCGGGGCGGGCAGGTGTTTTTTCTGCACAACCGTGTGACCACGATCGAGTCGATGGCAGAGCGCATCCGCAAGCTCGTGCCCAAGGCACGGCTCACCGTCGGCCATGGCCAGATGGCCAGCGGCACGCTCGAGAAGGTGATGACCCGGTTCATTAATGGCGATGCCGACATCCTGCTCTCGACGACCATCATCGAGAGTGGCCTCGACATCCCCAACGCCAACACGATCATCGTTGACCGCGCCGACCGTTTCGGCCTGAGCGAGCTGTACCAGTTACGCGGCCGCGTCGGCCGTTACAAGCACCAGGCATACGCCTACCTGATTTTGCCACGCCACGCCGCGCTGCTCACCGATGCCCGCAAGCGAATCAGCGCACTCAAGCAGTACTCGAAGCTCGGCAGCGGATTCAAGATCGCCATGCGCGACCTCGAGATTCGCGGGGCCGGTAACATCCTCGGTGCACAGCAGAGCGGCCACATCACCGCCGTGGGCTTCGAGCTTTACTGCCAGTTGCTCAAGCAAAGCGTGCAACGGCTCAAGGGCGAAAAAATCGGTCGTCGTGTCGAGGTACACGTCGCGCTCGATTTTCTCGCGATAAATCCTGGCGAGGAAAAAAGTGCCGAGCGAGCACCGCGCAAGAGCGCCCCACCGCCGTTCGAAGTGACCGTACCGCGCGATGACGACGGCGAGGATGACGACGACGAAGCCCCGGTCGACGCCGGGGAGCCAAGGGACATCGGCCGTCTGCCGGCGTATTTGCCATTCAACTACATCCCCGAGACGCGGCAACGCATCATCCTTTATCGTAAACTGGCCCAGCTCTCCAACGCCGCCGAGCTTGCTGAATTGAAGGAGGAGATTCGCGACCGCTTCGGCCCCATCCCCAAGCCGGTCGAGCGGCTGCTGAGCGTGGCGGAACTGAAGGTGCTGGCCGCAGCCAAGAACGTCACCGGGATTGAGGCCAAGGGCGACAAGATCATGCTGACCCGCAACGGTGAGCTGATCACGCTTGGCGGCAAATTCCCGCGCTTCACCAAGCGCTCCCCCGACGGCCGGCTCAAGGAAATGCGAACGCTGCTCCGGGCGTTGTAAGCAAAGCGCTCGGCCTATACCTTCCAGATCATGTCGGCAACGGTCTTGCCGGCCGGGATGAACGGCAGCACGTGCTCGGTGTANGGCACGATGACATCGAGNACATACGGCTGGTCTGANTCAAGCATCCGCTGCAGCGCCTCCCGGAGGTCGCGCTTGTATATGACCCGCTCTACCGGCACATCGAAGCCCTTGATCATCTCCACGTAGTCCGGGTAAATCTTCTTCATGTCATCCGGATCACCGAGGTAAGTGTGGCCGCGGTTACCGGCGTAGAAACGATCCTCCCACTGCACCACCATGCCCAGGTGCTGGTTGTTCAGGATGATGGCCTTAGCTGCGATTTTCTCAATGCGCGCGGTGGCCAGTTCCTGGACGTTCATCAGGAACGAGCCGTCGCCGTCGATGTCGATCACCTGCTTGTCCGGCCGCGCGACCTTGGCGCCCAGCGCCGCCGGGTAGCCAAAGCCCATCGCACCAAGCCCGGCGCTGGTGAGCAGTTGCCGTGGCTGCTCGTACTGGTAATACTGTCCGGCCCACATCTGGTGCTGGCCGACGCCGGTGGTCAGGATGGCCTCGCCGCCGGTCAACTCGTAAAGCATCTCGATGACCATCTGTGGCAGGATGACCTCGCTCTCGGAGCCGGCGAGATGATCCTTCATGTGCTGGGACTGCATCACCTCGTCGGTGACCCGGTAGCCGAATGGTGCCTTGGCTTTCCAGCGGGCGACCTGTTCCTGCCACGCGGTGAATTTCTTCTGCAACGGCCGCTCGCTGACCATGTCGGCCAGGCGCTCAAGCGCGTAGCGAATGTCACTGATCACCGGCAGGGCGACCTTGCGGTTCTTGTTGATCTCAGACGGGTCGATGTCGATGTGGACAATCGTGCCGTGCTCGCAGAATTTCTCGACCTTGCCGGTCACGCGGTCGTCAAACCGCACGCCAAAAGCGAGCAACAGGTCGGCTCCCTCGGCCACCTTTTGCGTGTTGCCCTCGGCATCCTTCTCGAACTCGCCGCTGACGGCCCAGTTGGCGTAGGCCGAGCCGTGCATGCCGAGCCAGCGCAGTGACAACTCGTGTGTCTCCGGGAATGCGCCGACTCCCATGATCGTGCTGGTCACCGGGATGCCGGTCTCTGCGACAAACCGGCGCAACGCATCGCTGGCGTCGGCGCTGATGATGCCGCCGCCCACGTAGAGCACCGGCCGCTCGCTCTTCTCAATCAGCCCGATAATCTCGTTGAGCTCAAGTTCGCTCGCCTTCCGATTCTCGGGGTCGAATCCGGCGATATCGACCTCGGCCGGGAAGAAGACCTGCGCGCGGGTCTGCTGGATGTTTTTCGGTATATCGATGACCACCGGACCGGGCCGACCGCTGGTGGCTATCTTGAACGCCTCTTTCACCACGACCGGGATTTCGTTGACATCGGTGACGAGGTAGCTGTGTTTCACCACCGGCAGGGTCATCCCGTAAAAGTCAGTCTCCTGGAATCCACCCTTGCCGATCATCGCCTGCGGCACCTGACCGGTGACGGCGACCAGCGGGATCGAATCCATGTACGCGTCGGCAATGCCAGTGACGAGGTTGGTGGCGCCGGGGCCGCTGGTGGCCATGCAGACGCCTGCCTTGCCGTTGGCACGGGCGTAGCCCTCGGCCGCAAACGCACCACCCTGCTCGTGTCGCGGCAGGATGGTGCGAATCTGTTTCGAACGGGTCAACGCCTGGTGCAACTCCATGCTCGCTCCGCCAGGGTAGGCGAACAGGGTGTCCACACCCTCCCCCTCCAGGGCTTTGACGAGAATCTCACTGCCGAGCATGCTCGGCCCAATCTCGCCCTTGGCCTTGGTTGAAGTCACCGCCTTGGTTTCTGTTGTCTCGCTCATTTGAATATTCGGTTATGCAAAAAAAAACCCACGACCGTTTGGGTCGTGGGTGTCTTGGAAATTTTAACTTATCCGCAACAAGCCCGACCCCGGNCGTCTACCATTACGACCNGTCCCTTTACAATTGTTGCCACTACTTTTGCCATAGCGGGCGGCTTTGTAGACCGGCCTCTCCCGGACGTCAAGCGGGAAAAGTGCCTATTTTAGGGGTCAAAGACTAGATTTGAGGGATTGGCCGCTTCGCTTGGGCAGGCGCTCACGCCTTCGCGGGCTCGGGGGCTTCGGCTTCCCCAGCCGGTTGTGCCTCTTCATTGGCTGCCGGCGCCTCCTCCGCTTTTTCGCCAGTGATCTCGGCGAGGATTTTCTGCGCCAGTTCCGGGTTGTCCTGAAGCGCCTGGCGGGAGGCTTCCTTGCCCTGCCCGATCATCTCGCCCTCGAACTGCAGCCAGGCACCTTTTTTCTGGATAACATCCCTGGCCAAGCCAACAGCGATCAGGTCGCCCTCCCAGTTGATGCCCTGCCCGTAAATAATGTCGAACTCGGCCTCCATGAACGGCGGCGACACCTTGTTCTTCACCACCTTGGTGCGGATGTGGTTGCCGATCACGTTGCCCATGTTGTCCTTGAGCTGTTCGCGCCGACGGATGTCAATCCGCACGCTGGCATAAAACTTGAGCGCCTTGCCGCCGGGTGTCGTCTCCGGGCTGCCGAACATCACACCGACCTTCTCGCGCATTTGGTTGGTGAACAGGCACATCGTCTTGGATTTGCCTAGAATGGCGGCCAGCTTCCGCAGCGCCTGGCTCATCAAACGCGCCTGCATGCCCATCGTGGCCATGCCCATGTCACCCTCCAGTTCCGCCCTCGGCACAAGCGCCGCCACGGAGTCAATCACGATCACGTCCACCGCGCCGGAGCGGGCCAGCGTTTCACAGATCGTCAGCGCCTCCTCGCCGCTGTCCGGCTGGGAGATCAGCAGCTCCTCGAGGTTGACCCCCAGATTGGCCGCGTACGCCGGATCGAGCGCGTGCTCAGCGTCGATGAAGGCCGCCGTACCGCCGGCCTTCTGCGCGTTGGCCACGATATGCAGCATGAGCGTCGTTTTGCCGGACGACTCCGGCCCGTAAATCTCGATGATGCGTCCCCGCGGCACGCCACCCACCCCGAGCGCAATGTCCAGGCCAAGCGAGCCGGTGGAGACCGCGTCAATTTGCAGATTCGCCCCCTCGTCACCGAGCCGCATGATCGAGCCTTCGCCAAAACTCTTGGTGATGGCGGCGATGGCGGACTCGAGATCAGCGGTGCGTTTGTCCAGTCCGGCGGTTTTGGGGGATGCTTTTGCGGCCATTTTCGTTTATCCGATGGGCGACTTGGCTACTGGATAAAAGGCAAAAAGTCAATCCTTCCCACTTGGCCCTTGCTCCGATACACCTTGCCCAAGCGATCATGGGAACATTTGATTTTGACGTCGCCGTGATCGGCGGCGGCAGCGCCGGCTACGCCACGGCGCGCACCACGGCCGCCGCCGGCCAACGCACCGTCGTCATCGAGGCCGGCGAGGAACTGGGTGGGCTGTGCATCCTGCGCGGCTGCATGCCCACCAAGGCGCTACTGCACGCGGCCGATGTGCGGCACCAGGCCAGGCGCTCGAAACTTTGGGGGCTCGAGCCGGGCGAAGTCGGCTTCGATTTTCCAGCGGTGATGCGGCGTAAGGCGGCAATGGTTGAGGAATTCGCCAGCTACCGGCGCAGCCAACTGCAGGACGGACGCTTCGAGCTGATCCGCGCACTGGCCAGGTTTCGTGATCCGCACACGCTCGAGTTGGACAACGGCCAAACAGTCACCGCCGGCAATATCATGATTTCCACCGGCTCGCGAGTCGCCGACCTGCCGATGCCCGGCCTGGCCAAGCTCGGCTGCATGACCAGCGACGACGCCCTCCAGCACGAGTCGTTGCCCCAGTCGATCGTCGTGCTCGGCGGCGGCGCGGTGGCGGTGGAGTTCGCTCAGTTTTTTGCGCGGTTCGATGCCAAGGTGACGCTGCTCCAGCGCAGCCCACACATTCTCAAGGCGTGTGACGATGACGTCGCCGGCGAAGTCGAAGCCGCCTTTCGCGATGAGGGGATCACCGTCCACACCGGCTGCTCGCTTATCGACGCGCGGCAGGACGACAACGAAAAATTGATCGTGTACAAGCACGACGGCGGGCAACACGAAGTCCGCGCCGAGGCGGTGTTCCACGGGCTTGGCCGCTCGCCGAACACCGACTCACTCGCTCTCAAGAACGCCGGCGTCGAGACCGAGCACGGCCGCATCATCTGCGACGCCCACATGCGAACCAGCACGCCGCACATTTTCGCCGGAGGCGACTGCACCGGGCCGCATGAGATCGTGCACCTTGCCGTGCAACAGGGCGAAATCGCCGCGCACAACATACTGTATCCGGCCAAGCCCCAGCCGATGGATTATCGGATGCTCATCAGTGTGGTGTTCACCGACCCACAGGCCGCCACCGTTGGTCTCACTGAAAAGGCAGCCAAGGCAGGGGGCATCCCGTACCTCAGCGCAAGTTACCCGTTCAACGACCACGGCAAGTCGATCATCATGGATGCCATGCATGGCTTCGTGAAACTACTGTGTGATCCCGGGTCGGGTGAAATCCTCGGCGGCGCGTGTGTCGGCCCGATGGGCGGCGAGTTGATCCATGAGATTGTCACCGCCATGGCCAAGCGCATGACCGTTGCCGAACTGGCCGCGATGCCGCACTACCATCCCACACTCGCCGAGATCTGGACCTACCCGGCCGACGACCTGGCAGAAGAGATCGCTCGTTGATAACCACGATTTATTTTCTATAATTGACAGATGGCCCGCAAAAGGGCTTACCTTCAGCTCGCAATGCAACTGGATTCAAAAGCCCAAGCCCTTGACTGGGCGCCTCCGCTGGAGGGGCAGGACGCAACCGCGGCAGTCGAGTGGCTTTTGCAGTTTGCCACCCAACACCAGGCCAGCGACGTGCATCTGCACATGGACCGTGAAGGGTGCCGCGTGCAATTCAGGCTCGACGGTGTGCTCACCCATGTCGGCACGCTCCCGGCCGAGGCGGCCAAGCTGATTCTCGGCCGAGTCAAGTACCTGGCCAAGCTCAAGACCTACGTCGAGTCGCTGCCACAGGACGGCCGGATTGCCGCCGATGAGGTGGGTCTGGCCAGCGATGTACGTGTCTCCACCTACCCGACTGTAACCGGCGAGAAGCTGGTGCTGCGCCTCTTTTATGAGGAGCACCAATTGGCGCTCAATCAACTGGGGTTTCCCACCGATGTGCGCGAGGCGCTGGAACAACAACTGGGCATCCGCGCTGGCATGATCCTGCTGACCGGCCCAGCCGGCAGCGGCAAGACCACGACGATTTACGCGCTGCTACAGCGACTGCTGGAGGCCGATTCCTGCAACGTGATCACGGTCGAGGACCCGGTCGAGCGCGTCATCCCCGGCATCATGCAGACTGAGATCGACCTCGAACGCGGGCTGACGTTTGCCAAGGCACTCAAGCATCTGCTGCGGCAGGATCCGCAGGTGCTGGTGATA
>JAKUOU010000100.1 GCA_022451065.1 Pedosphaera sp.
GTGGACGGAGCGAGTCCGTTGACGATTCCGGCCGACCAGGCAGCGCAGTTTGGACGCGCCAAGAATTAATTTGGTTGATAAGCCAAAAGGAGAACACAAATCAGAGGCCGGGCATTCATGCCCGGCCTCTTCTTATTAGTAAGCTAGGATAGTCGATACCCGGGTGCGTTTCCCGAGGTTATAGCCGCGGCGTTGCATACAGCTGGTCTCGTGGAAACCATGATAGTCGTGTGAAGCGGGTGGTTGACCGAAACCCGCGCCTGGCCTCCTCCTCTTCCGTGCCCCTTGACCCACTTGGACGGCCTCGTTTATTTTCGGATGACCTGCTGGGCTTTTGTTTGGATCAGGCTGTCCATTTGTTCCAGTTGCGGAACAATGGACTGAACCTCCTCAGGGAACCAGCGGAAGCCGGAGTTGTTGTGGTCCCGGCTGCTGGGCTGTGCCTGGCGGTTGCCATACAGGAACGCCCAGTTGCTTGGCAGCCAGAACTGACGCCATAACCTGTTTTTCCGTAAGATGGTTTGTCGCAATTCCTCGACCGGAATGGGAATTAATTCACCGGTGGCAGCGGCGCGAATAGTTAATGTGGGGTCGGTCAGTCCAAGTTGCACGGCGATGGTGCGGGCGGTGAGCCATTGGCCTTTGCCAGAGAGTGTCGCGCCGTCTCGAGTGATCGCTTGGCCAAGCAGGGAGGAGGTCAGATCAACCACTGGCAGTTTTCGCGCTTGGCCAAGCCGGCGAATGGCGGCGATATAATGTTTGAGATTGGCGTTGCGTTTTTTGACATCCAGGCCAAGGCCAAGCGGATCTTCGAACGGCACTGGCGTGATCAAAACCAATCGGCTGGTGCGCGTGGAAAGTTGCTCGAGGGTTTGTTCGTAGGCCTTGGTGAAGTCGTCCAACTTTGCGAGGCCTTCGAGTGACTCCGATTGGCCAAGCCACACAAATACCACGTTCACGGCGAGCGGCTTGCGGCGATCCGCCTCGCCGTAGCTTGGCTTGGCGGTGCCAAAAAAATTGCGCGGCCGCTGCTGCTGATAGACGGTGTCCGCTGGCCAGGCCATATTGCGAATAGCAAAGCGCTGTGTTGGGTGTGCAGCAGATAACAGCGTCTCAAGGTAACCGTGCCGCTGACTCTCGACGGCGTTGGCTGAGCCGATGATCACGACATTGGCGTTTCCATCGATTTGGAAACCATTTGTGAATGCATGATCCGGACTGGTTTTCTTGGCCAATGGGCGCACCAACGCGGGGGCGGGCGGTGGAGGAGGTGTTGGTTTGGGTGGCGTGGGATTGTTTAGGGCCCCGAGCTCGAGCGCCTTCAGCGTGATGCCTGTCTGATATTTCCAGTTGCCCGCGATCGACACCGGCTTTAAGCCCTTGGCGCTGATGTGCATTTGCGTCGTCTTGCCACCAAAGCCTCCCGACCAGCCATGATCAATCACGCGCACAGTGATTACGTTTCGGCCGGTCTTCACAAGTTTGCCAGGCACAGTGTATTTTCGGGGCGAGGTCCAGAAGCCGGGTCGCTCGATGCCGCCGACCTGTATCCCATTGAACCAGGTCATGTCCATGTCATCAACCGGCCCCAGTTCGAGAGTGAGCGGTTTGCCGGCGTGCGCGCCGGGAATCTCAATCGCCCGCCGGAACCAGACCGTGCCGTCGTGGCCAGGCAGCCCCGCTGTCTCGTAGAAAGTTGGAAGCTTCATCGTGTTCCACTTGGCATCGTCAAACGCGGTCGCGAACCACTTCCCGATCATGCCGCGATCGTTGGCATCGAGCTTTGCGCGCCACGCAGTCACTTGTGGCGTCCAACCCGGCTTGGACCGTGGTTTGCCTTCTTTTACCACCTTTTTCGGCAACCCACCTGCATGCGCATTTTTTGCAGTGGGCGTTTCGGCTGGATTCTTAGAGGCAAGCCAACCGACAAGATCAACGAGTTCCTGGGGTGAGATCGTTGCTTCAAGAACAGTGGGCATAAGTGAAGCCTTCATTGCTGTGCGAGTCTTAATATTTGCCTTGAGTACATCTTTACGCAGGCCACCTGGGATGCGCAGGCTCAGGGTGGTTTTGCTTTCGCTGGTCACAAATCCGATGAGTTGGGTGCCATCTTTTAATGTAATGTTAACACCCTCGTAACCCAAGCTGATGGTTTGATTGGGATTCAGGATCGCTTCAAAAAGTTGTTCAGAGCTCAGCTTGTTGCCGATATCAGATAGCTCCGGTCCAAAGTCGAGTCCTTCCCCCTGCACAATGTGGCAGGCGATGCACCCGGCTTTTTGAAACACGGCCATGCCCTTGGAAGCGTCTGGCTTGGCTGCCAGTAGCAATTCTATCGGCCAACGTTTACCAACGGGCGTGAGAAGCTCTTGTTGCTGCGCAGCAAAGCTACGTGTATTGGGGCCGGGAGAAGAAGCGAGGCTTCGAATCGCCGGTGGTATGAATTTAGCTGGCAATTTTTTCTGCTGTACCAGTTGCATGAGCACTCCGGCTCCCGACGAGCTTCGGCCCAGGGCCGTAATGGCCAAAAGTCGTGATGCCTCGAGCCGAGCCTCATCAGTGGTAAGGGTCTGCAGCATGGCCACTGCCTGTTTATTGCCCACGAAACCAAGCGCTTTTATGAACGCTGGCGTCTGGTTTGAATCACTCAAGGCGGCCTCAATGCGGTGGTCTTCCTTGAACGCAAAGATTTGCTGGGCTGCTCGAATGCCCGGTTCCTTTTCCGGAGTGGCCTGCACCATGTCCATAAGGTGCCCCGCCATGTCCTTACGATTTAAGCGTGCCACCATGTCCACAAAGGTGACCGTGCCCTTGCTGGCAAGCATGGTTGCCTCTACTTGTTTCAAGGTTTTGGGATGCTTCTTTAGAAAGTTTGGGGTGGCACGTTGGAAGGCTTCCAAGTAAGTCGCTGGACTGCGTTTAGCATCACCCTCTAGCAATGTGGCCAGTGCAGCTTCTTTTGGTTTATCTTCATGAAAATCCAGCGCTCGCAGGAGGCGCGGATGCTCTGTCGTCGGCACATCGGGACTCAAAAGGAGCTTGGCAAGCAATGCCGCAGCTTCAGGAGCGCGTGAACGCCATATAATATCGCGCCCAGCCGCCGTCTTCCATGTATCACGGGTTTTCTTTAACCAAGTATTGAGACAGGCGGTTTCCTTGCCTTTTTCACCAATACCCAGTGCCTCCAAATACCATCGGTCTATACCGTCGTATTGCGCAGCGAGTTCCGTCCAGAGTTGAACGGATTCTGTGGAGGAGAGCCGGTGCAGGGAAACAGCACACTCGCGGCGAACCAAGGCTGCCTCATCGCGTATCAACCGTCTCACGACAGGTTCGATAGGCAAGCGATGACGACGTACGATGCGCAGCGCTAGCGCACGAATGTTTTCGGATTCATCGCCTAAAGCCATCTCAATGGACCTTGAGGTGCCGTCCTTGATGGCTGCCAACGCCCAGAGGGCACGGGCTCGGAAGCGCGGATTGTTATCACCCGCCATCTTTTCCAGCGCAGTCCGAGCGCGCTCCTGCATGCCGAGCAGGGTCGTCCATGCCTTGTAGCGCGCCGACAGGTTGGGGCTCTGCAACGCCTTTACGGCACCTGCGGGCGTTTTGAAACTGTAGGCAGGCAACGTATAGACATGATTTGGAGGTGCCACACGGAAAATACGTCCTGCGTCGTTTAGCGTACGGTGGCAGCAGTCCACGGGATCAAACCAGTCGGCGATAAAGAGGGAACCATCCGGTGCCACGGACACGTCCGAGGGGCGGTAGTTGCGATTTGCCTTGCTGCGGACAACATCGACGATGGAAGCGGAATAGCCGGCGCCGGCCTGCTTCGCGGGGAATGCCCAGACCACGTTGCGCCCAGGCTCGGCGTGGATCATTTGGCCGCGAAAGGGCTCGGGTAACAGGTCGCCCTCATACACGAGGATCCCGGTGGGAGAGCCTGAGCCGGTGATCAGTAGGTTCGGTACCACGCCAGGATCGTTCTGGTGCCACATGCGGCGTTGCATTGTGGCTTCCATATTGGTGCGTTTATTTCGGTAGTCGGCTCCCGTCTGTTCATCGCGATAGCCGTAGTTGCCATACTCCATCACGAAGTTCACGCGGCAGGAACTCGACCCGTTGTCATTGTCCGACTGCCACATGGTACCGAAAGAATCGACCGTCACCTCCCAGTTGTTCCGAAAGTTGTAGCCGAGCACCTCCACGTGGTTGCCATCAAGTTCACAGCGAATGACCATTCCTTCCTGATACGGTTTGCGGCTGTTGTTTACAGGAATCCCGAAAACGTCCCTAACCAACGACCCGTCTGCGTGCCACAACCCCGCATTAAAGTTTCCGAAGTTAAAATAAAGCCGTCCATCCGGTCCGAACATCACGGCATGTATTGCATGGTCGTGCTGGCCATTAACCGGATTCAAAACTTTCCCTGTAAACAGCAATTTCTTCGTATCCGCCTTGTCATCGCCATCGGTGTCGGTAAGCAAAAGGATCCTGTCCGGCGCGGAAACAATCGCCTTGTTGCCCAGGACGCAGACGCCGTGCACGCCATCAATATCGGGGTTCTGGTAAAAGACATTGGTCATGTCAGCCCGACCGTCGCCGTTGCTGTCCTCAAGAATTAAAATACGGTCACCCTCCTTGCGGGTCTTCTTGCGGTAGTTGAATGCCTCGGCCACCCACACGCGACCGCGGTGGTCCACGTCGATGCTGGCGGGATTGGACAACTGCCCCTGTGTCGCAAATGGTTGAACAACCAGGCCTTCGGCCACTTCGAACTGTTCGTCTGTCAGGGCGCTATCCAGCCTCGGCAACTCGCAAACAAGCGCGACACACCACAGGAATATTTTCAGTATCTTCAATTTGTCACTTCGGTTGGTCGGTTGTATCCAATGAGGAAAGATACTTGATGAGATCAAGCAACTCGGTGTGAGTGAGAGTGGCGGTGAGGCCCGGTGGCATCACGGTACCGCCCTTGGTGTGTTGCTGTATATTCCTTGTCTGGACGGTGATGACTTTGTCTGTGGTCAAATCGCGTATGCTCAGTTCGTTTTTGTCCGCGTTGTGAAGAAATCCACTGAATACTTGACCATCCTTCGTCACCACCGTGGTTGCCTCATAACCTTCCTTTATTTGCCGATCGGGCCACAGCACACTTTCAACCAGTAGATCCAACGGCAGACCAGCGGCCACCGCGGTGAGGTTCGGGCCTTTGACGGTTGTAGTGGCTCCTTTGATACCATCAACAGAGTGGCAGGCAGTGCAGCTTGCCAGTGGCAGCTGGAAAACTTTTCGGCCATTCGCTGCGTCACCGCGTTCTAGTGCTTCCCTTGCAAGTGTGGCAACAAGCTCAGGGCTGTAAATTGGCATGGTAACTTGTTGGCCAAGTATTCGGTCGAGAGCCGCAATAAGCCTGTCATCGCTGCGGCCTGCGGCGTTGAGCCAGCGGCGAATCAGCTTTGCTCTGTCGGGTGAAACCTTTGTCAGGTTTAGCGCACCTGCAAGTGCATCGGCGCCTTCGTTGCGTTTAAGGATCGCGGCCAGGATGGAGCCAAGTTCAGTTTCGTTTACCTTGGTCAATAGTTCTGCGGAATGTTTGGCGGCCTTCGGCAGGTCAAGCTTAGCCAAGCCGGAAATGGCGGCGGCACGGACGGATGCCGGTTCCGTTAAAACGGCCAGGCGGTCGAGAGACTCGATGGCCTTGTCACCGCCCAATTGGCCAAGTGCTTCGGTGGCTGCCAAGCGAACGTTGGCCGGTTTATTTTGGTCGGTTGCTTCGGTGATGATGTAATCCTTGAATGAGTTAATTTTCCAGAGCCCGGCAAGTTGGATTGCCTTGGCACGAACGAGTCCGTTTCGATTTCGGGTGGCAGTGAAAAGTTGCTTTTCGGCATTTGGCGGGGCTTGGAGGTTACGTTTTTGAACTGATTTAGAGAGAGCGTCCAAAACATCAGGTAGAGTATTCGCGCTTTTCAAAATCAATTGTGCATCAGTGGTATTGCCAGTCTGGGCAAGTAGCGCAAACAGGGCTTGTCGCTGTTTGACGGGAAGTTTGGGGTTGTCGATTTGTTGACGCACAACTCCTGACACATCGTTGCCTCCGTAAACTTTCAGTACGGCCTGCAGATGGTCGGTGTTTTCAAACGTCAGATCTCCCGATAGAAGGGCAGGGCGCCAGTGATTGGCGAGGGCATGCACGGTTTGGTTGAAAGCAAACTTCACGAAGCGATCGCTTTCGTTGGCACCGGCGTGTGCAGCGACCAAGATGGATTTCGGTTGGCGGACGTCGCTGGCAGCGACGAGTGCCTCGAGTCGCACTCTGATGTGTTCGTCGCGTGCGCTTCGGCCGAGAATGGCGAGCGGGTCATCCAGGCGATCGTGCCACCGACCGGCAACGCGGGTGGCGTAGGCACGGGCGCGGTAATCTTTTGCGTTGAGAAGGCGCTCAAGCAACCGGCGATTAATGGCTTCGTGCGATTCAAATACGCCGATGGCTTCGTAGAGTTTGTGTTCCAAGTCAGGATCGCTTGGTTTCAGGCCATCAATCCATTTCTGAGTGGCGGCGGTGGCATCAGCCTTGGGTAAATCCATAAGGCGCAGTTTGGCTTGCCGGCGTGTCCAGCGACGAGGGGCAGCGAGTTGTTCCGCAAGTTGGCTGGCATTCATTTTTGCCAACTGAGGAACCTTGGCTAGGGGTCGTCCCTTGGCGGTGATACGCCAGATGCGGCCATGATTCTTGTCACGATCTGGATGACGCAATGACGCCTGGTAGTGCCCGATGATGGGGTTGAACCAGTCGGCGATGTAGAGCGAACCGTCGGGGCCAATGCTGGCGTCGACGGGGCGAAACGCGTTGTGGGATGAGGTGAGGATGGGCTCGAGTGTTTCAAGCTTGTGACCGGCACCATCGACGCTTGGGCGGAGACGGGCGACGTTGCGGGCGAAGTATCCTGCGATAATGAAGTCGCCTTGAAAATCATCGGGCATGTGTGGTGAGTCGACGATCTCAATGATCATCGATTTAATCTTGGTGCCGCCGATCTGCATAGCACCGCCCCAATAGCCGCCAGAAATATATTCGGCGGAAACCAGGCCAGGCAGGAGTTCGCTGATTGTGTTGCCGTTGCTCTTGATGAATGGCTCGCCCCAATCGCCAAAGGCGAACCCCCACGGGTTACCACCGCCGGAAGTGCGGCGATGGGCATGAAGTTGGCGGCGCAGAGGGCGGAACCGCCACGAGCCGTGTTCGTCAAGTCGGCGAATGCCCCAGGGAGTTTGCACTCGGGAAAAACAATGGAGGCCTTGGCTGAAATACAATTCGCCGCCGGGGCTCCAGGCGAAGGAGTTGATGTTTTGATGCGTGTCACCGGTGCCGAAGCCGGTGAAGATGATTTCTCTTGCGTCAACTTGGTCATCGTCGTCGGTGTTGCGTACGTGAATTAAATCGTCGCTGTTTCCGATGTAGGCACCACCGTGGCCAAGCGCAAAACCGGTTGGCATGTTCAACCCATCGGCATAGGTGATGATCTTGTCGGCATGACCGTCGGAATTGGTGTCTTCAAGGATGAGAATCTTGTCGTTGGGCGGTTCGCCTGGTTTGAGTTGAGGATATGCCCAAGTACAAAGCACCCAAAGCCGGCCATGTGCGTCCCAACGAAAACAGATCGGATTGGAGATGCCCATCGTCTCGTCGGCAAACAGCTTGATCTCTAGCCTTGGATCAATGTTGAACGACTTGAGCTGTGCCTCGACGGAGTTGTCTTTTTCCGGCTTGGAAACCGATAACGGATTTTGCCCGAAGATCGAAACCGTTGGCAGCGCGAGCAGCGACAGGGCCGTAGTGAGTTGGGCGATACGACGGTGTACCGATGGTTGGTTTAGGAATACCATTGGGTAAAATTTTCTACCGGCTCACGCTCGGTTCGGTATTGATAGGATGGATCGTCGTAGTCGGCGTAGCCAAGTGCCATGCCACAAATAAGCTTCTTCGAATCAGGAATATTGAGAATCTTTCGGATAGCATCGGGATACTCTGCCAGGGCGGCTTGGGGGCAGGTCTCTAGGCCAAAGCCGCGAGCCGCGAGCATTACGTTTTGGATGAACATGCCTGTGTCCACCCACGATCCTTTCTCAAGGGTCGAATCGATAAAAAAAATCAGGGCGACCGGTGAACCAAAGCCGTGGTAGTTTTTTATCCACTGCGCCTTTCTTTTTTCGATATCATTGCGTTTGATGCCAAGTGCGTTGTAGAGGGCATGACCGCAGGCGCGCTTGCGGGCGATGTACGGTTCTTCGATCTGAGTAGGGTAGTATTCGTAGTCCTGCCTTGCTTTCGCGCCATCTGTACGCAGCTTGGCCAAGGCCTTGCCGACTTTTAGCTTGGTTTCGCCGGTAATGATTGCCACATGCCAAGGCTGTGAATTAACACCGGACGGAGCCCAGCGGGCGCATTCGAGAATATCGCTAATGAGCTCTTCCGAAACCGGTTTGTCTAAAAATGCCCGGGTGGACTTTCGGTTTCTAATTGCGTCGGTGACTTCCATTGACTATCCCAATTCGCGACGGCGTGGTTTCAGGGGCAAAAGTAACAGGATACCAAATGGGTCTCAATGGATAGTTATCCCAGTGGATTAAGATTTAAATCAGCTGATATGAAAGAAATTTTTGTTTACGCGACATTAATAAGCGTAGCACTGATATCTCCGTTGGCGGCGGAGAGGCCTAATGTGCTTTTGATCCTTGTCGATGACTTGAAACCGGCGATGAGGTGTTACGGTGACAATGCCGCCAAGACGCCGAATATGGACGCCTTGGCCAGTCGTGGTATCCGGTTTGACTTGGCGTATTGTAACCAAGCCGTCTGTGCGCCGTCGCGGTTCACGCTGATGCTTGGGTCGCACTCCACATCAACCGGCCTGTACGGGCTTGGCAGCCATTTGCGCGAGGCCTATCCCGATGCCGTCACGATGCCTCAGTATTTCGCCAAACACGGCTACCGCACAGAATCTCTTGGCAAAGTGTTCCACATTGGACATGGCAACCAGGGTGATCCCGGGTCGTTCAGTGTCCCGCATTTTCATGACAAGGTGATCGAGTACCTGGACCCAGAGAGCACTGACGGTGGTAAGCTTACTCGCGAGGAGGCGCTGTTTACAAACCAGAAACTTGGCCAAATCCGTTCACTGCCACGTGGCGCGGCTTATGAGTCGCCGATGGCAAACGACACCGACTACGCCGACGGCCGTGTTGCCGATGAAACTGTCAAACGTCTTAAGGTTGCAAAGCAGCGGTTGGCTAAGGATGGTACACCATTCTTCATCGCCGCGGGTTTTGTGCGGCCGCACCTGCCTTTCTCAGCGCCAAAGAAATATTGGGACATGCACGATCCAGCCAAGCTACCGATGCCGGTTAACAAGGCGTTCCCGAAAGATGCGCCAAAAGTCGCCCTGAAGCGCGGCGGGGAGATCGCGGCATTCAAGCCAGTCCCATCCAATGGCGAGATTGATGAAGAACTCACCCGCAAGCTCATCCACGGCTACTATGCGAGCACCAGCTATGTGGATGCGCAGATTGGCAAAGTGACAAGCGCACTCGAGCAACTGAGCTTGGCCCAGAATACCATCGTTGTCTTGTGGGGAGATCACGGCTGGCACTTGGGCGACTTAAGCATCTGGACCAAGCACACCAACTTTGAACAGGCCAACCGAATCCCGATTATTATCGTCGCGCCAGGCGTAACCAAGCCGGGCAGTGTCACCAGCCAGCTCGCGGAGACGGTGGATATTTTTCCCACTCTGTCAGAGCTGGCCGGGTTGCCAGCGTTGAGCGGTCCGCAGCCGATTGACGGCGTCAGCCTTGTGCCGGTGTTGAAGAACACGAACGCGCGCGTTCGCGACCACGCCTATCACGCCTACCCACGTGGAGGCAAACTAGGCAGAGCCATCCGCACGCAGCGTTATCGCTTGGTTGAGTGGAAGAAGCACAGCGACCCGCAGGCCGGAGTCGATTACGAGCTGTACGACTACAAGACTGATCCGAGGGAAACCCAAAACCAATATGTCGACAGGCCAAATATTGCAAAACGACTTAAAACTATCCTCTCCAAACATCCCTCTCCGAAGACTCGCTCACGCCGTTGACCAGCCTGTGGGATTGCCATTGGTTTGGGGTTTAGGCATTATTTCGACTTCCGTGATGAAGCGATTTTTAACTGCTTTTTGTTTTACGCTTGGTTTGGCTGCCCACGCTGATGACCGGCCGAATATTTTGTTCATTTTTCTCGACGACTTCGGCTGGCGGGACACCGGCTACATGGGATCGGACTTTTACGAGACGCCGCACATCGACCGCTTGGCCAAGGGCGGGTTGGTGTTTACCGACGCCTACTCCTGCGCAGCCAACTGCGCCCCGGCGCGGGCTTGCCTGTTGTCGGGGCAATACACGCCGCGGCACCGAATCTTTAACGTCGGTACCACGCCTCGCGGCTCGGCCAAGCACCGCCGGCTTGAGCATATCGCCGGGACGAAGACGCTGCGCCCGGACATTGTCACTTGGGCGGAGGCGTTGCAGCAGGCCGGGTATCGCACCGGCATGTTTGGTAAATGGCACCTTGGCACCAGCCCAACGGAGCAGGGATTCGACGTCGAGGTGGACCATACCAAGCTTCCCGGTTTCCGCGGCCATTTCGGACCGGACGGCCAATACCTCGCCGATGTCCTGTCAGATCGGACGATCAAATTCATCGAGGGCAGCCAGGGTGAACCGTGGTGCGCATACCTTTCACACTTTGCCGTCCACACGCCGATTCAGGCTAAGCGTGAAATCATCGGCAAGTACGAGGCGAAGCGCCCGGGCAAGCTGCATCGCGAT
>JAKUOU010000101.1 GCA_022451065.1 Pedosphaera sp.
GCAATGTCTGGGAATGGGTGGAGGACTGGTTCGGTGCGCATCCCAAGGAACCGCAACTTGTGGATCCATCCGGGCCGTTGCAGGGCAGGCACCGGGTATTCAAGGGGGGAGGCTGGTATCATGAGGCTAAATATGCCCGGAGCACCTCACGGTTTATGATGGAGCCAGGCATGGCCATTAATTATGTCGGATTCAGGGTGGTTTTATCTGAAACTGGCAATGTCAATTAATGGGTCGATTGGGCCGGCTCAAAAGACCAGAACCGTTGGGAGTGGGGCAGTCATTAACTCGATGAAAGAAATTCTGGAAAGCAATGGTAATTAGTGCCTTTTTTCGTTTTAGAAACTCCCACCTGCTTGGCCAAGCGGCGATTTTGCGTTGGCCTTGGCCTCGGTTTGGGGCTTGATGGGCGCGATGGCTTTTCCGAAACCACGTTTGGCCAAGCGTGACTGTGTGGCACTGTGCCTGACCGGCTTGATGCTGGGGATCATCTCTTTGGTGTTACATCCGCTTGGTCTACTCGCAGACGAGTTGGCGTGGAATAATGGCCAAGGTCACCGGAGCGCCGCTCTTGGAGTGTCGGGAACACGCGACGCCGGTTTTGAAAGTCTGCCGACGGCATTGACCGGCTTGAGTTTCACCAATCGGTTGTTTGGCGAAATGTTCCTCACCAATGCCGTGGCTCACAATGGGGCCGGAGTCGCCGCCTCGGACGTGGATGGAGACGGCTTGTGCGACCTCTACTTCGCTAATTTGCAGGGAGAAAATCGGCTGTACCGGAACCTTGGCGACTGGAAGTTCGCCGACATCACCGGGCAGGCTGGCGTGGGTTGTGCCGGGCAACTTTCCACCGGGGCGGCGTTTGCCGATGTAAACGGCGACGGTCACGCTGACCTTCTGGTCAACGGTATCTCCGCCGGCACGCGATTATTCGTAAACGATGGCCGTGGCCGGTTCGCCGAACCGGCCGATAGTGGTCTGGCGCGCGAAAACACAGCCATGAGCTTGGCGCTGGGTGACGTGGATGGTGATGGCGACCTTGATCTGTATGTGGCTAATTACATCGACGTGATGCACATTGCCGACACGAGCACGCGGTTCACGCTGGGTCGGCGCGGAGGCCAGTGGGTGGTCACTCGTGTTAACGGGCAGTCCAGTTTCAAGGCGCGGTTTCGCGGTCGGTTTTTGGTAACACCGGATGGCAGGGTTAAGGAGCTGCCGGAGCGTGATTGTTTTTACCTAAACGACGGCGCCGGCCAATTTCAAAAAGTGGTCTTCGAGAAGGGCACATTCACCGACGAGGATGGACAGCCTTTTGCCGCCGCGCGTGACTGGGGCCTGGCCGTGGCGTTTCGTGATGTCAACGGCGATCTCGCGCCGGACCTGTACGTGTGCAACGACTTCAGCAGTCCCGACCGGTTTTGGATAAACGACGGGCGCGGCCGGTTCCGGGCTGTTCCGCGGCTGGCTGTCCGCCACACCAGCCGATCCTCGATGGGGATCGATTTTGCCGACATTAACCGCGACGGCCACGAAGATATGCTGGTGCTGGATATGCTCGCCCGGCAACAGTCCCGACGGCTGGTTCATCTCGACAAGGAAAAGCCAATCCCGATCGTGGTCGGCAAGTTTAACGATCGGCCCCGCTACAACCGAAACGTGCTGTTGGTGTCACGGGGAGACGGCTCCTGGCTGGAGGCGGCCAACTACGCCGGGCTCGAGGCGTCCGATTGGTCGTGGGCTGCAGCGTTTATGGATGTGGATCTCGATGGCCTTGAGGATGTTTTGATTACCAATGGGTTCAGTTTTGACACGTTGGACATCGACAGCAAAAACCGCGTCGCGGCAATTCAAAAAGCAACCAAGTTGCCGACTGCCGAGTTGAAGCGGTTGCGCAAACATCGTCCCGCTTGGCCCACTGCCAATGCTGCCTTCCGAAACCTTGGAGGGCTAAGGTTTGCGCCGGCGTCGGATGACTGGGGATTTGATCACAAGGGCATCTCGTACGGAATGGCGCTGGCCGACCTTGATAACGATGGTGACCAGGACGTGGTCGTCAACAACCTGAACCAGGCAGCGGGGCTGTACCGAAACCAAAGCAACCGACCAAGGCTGGCGGTGAGGCTGCGCGGTCGGGGAGGCAATCCGTTTGGCATTGGCGCACGCATCCGTCTGGCCAGCGGGAACACCGTCGCTTCGCAGGAAATGATCGCCGGTGGCCGTTACCTGAGCGGCGACGAGCCACTACGCGTTTTTGCCGTGCCACCGGGTAGACCTCATCGGCTTGAAGTGCTTTGGAGGAGTGGCGCTCGCTCGGTGTTGGAGGGCGTACAAGCCAATCGGCTTTACGAGATTCATGAGCCGGAAGCTATAGTTAAGCAATCCAAACAGCCCGCCTCTAAGCCGCTCTATGAGGATGTCAGCCAACGGTTAAGCCATCGACACGAACAGGTGCCGCCCTCGGATTTTGTCAACGACCCCCTGTTGCCCCGACGCACCAGTCAGGCGGGGCCGGGTGTGGCATGGCTGGACGCTGACCGTGACGGCTGGGAGGACTTGGCCATCGTTGAAAAGGAAGGACTCCAACTCTACGGAAACACGAATGGGCAGTTCAAACTGACAAACGATCCCAAGGTTGAAGTCCCGGCTTGCCGGATTGACCTGGATCAGGATGGTGATCTGGATTCGATTATTCTCGATGGTGGTATGCTTCGTTTTCTGGAAACAGGCAGCCAAGTTGCCAATGAGGCTTGGGAGAAGCCGTTTGAGAAGGTGGAACGTGTGAATGGCTTGGCTGCGGCTGATCTCGACGGCGACGGCGACGGCGACCTGGCCCTGGCCACCGAGTGGGGGCCGGTGCGGGTGTTTCGTAATGATGATGGCCAATTCACCGAGAGAACCGATGCGCTTGGTCTGGGTAAGTATCACGGCTGGTGGAACGGCGTCGCCATGATCGATGCGAACAATGACGGACGCCTCGACCTTGTTGCCACCAACTGGGGTCGTAATAGTTTTTACGAGACTTTACTGAGAGACAACGGTGGCGATTCACGGGTAGCCCTGTTTGTAGGCGATGTGGATGGCAATGGGACGATGGAACAACTGGAGGCGGTACGGGATGGTGGTAGGTGGCTTCCGGTGCGTGACCGTCATGCATTGGAAAAGGGGTTGCCGGATTTGGGAAGTCGTTTCCCGTTGCACGCCGAGATGGTCAAGGCAGGTATTGCTGGCATCAGTGGGCCTGCATTTGGGCGGCTAAAAAAAATGGAGGTTAACCATCTGGACACCACGCTGTTCATCAATCGCGGCGATTACTTTGAGCCGATGCCGTTACCGATGGAGGTTCAATTGTCACCAGCATTCTCTGTTTGCGTTGGCGATGTCGATGCCGACGGGAATGACGATTTGTTTTTCAGCCAAAACTTTTTTGCAGTTCGTCCGGAGGACCCGCGCAACGATGCAGGCACCGGCCTGTGGCTGCTTGGACGGGGGGACGGAACGTTTCGTGCACTCAGTCCAAGCGAGTCGGGCGTGCGTGTTGATGGCGAGCAACGTGGTGCGGCGCTGGCTGATTTCGATCACGACGGACGGGTGGACTTGGTTGTCACGCAGAACGCATCGTTGACTCGGCTGTTCCGCAATCAATTAGAAGCCAAGGGCTTGCGGGTACGATTTGACGGTGAAGACAGTGGCGTTGGGGTGTATCTACGGATTTGTTACACGGATGGCATCAAGGGACCGGCGCGTGCGGTTCAGGCCGGCTCCGGTTATCGATCCGCCAACGCCACGACGCAGGTGTTGGGGGCGGCGGGGGAAGTGGCGGCAATTGAGGTCGCTTGGCCAAGTGGAAAAAAACAGAGGGTCCCAATTAAGCCGGGGCAGTCGGAAGTGGTGCTTAATGAACTGCAGAATCCCTAGGGCTTGGGTGCTTGAGGGGCCGGAGTATTTTTGTCCGTTGATGCATCAAAGATTTTTTCTGTGATGAGACTGCCATTCAGAAACAAAGCTTCCCTGACCTTGTTGCCGTCCTCGTCCCAGGCGGTCCAGTTGCCGTTCTGTTTTGCTTCCAAATAAGCTCCCTGCTGCTTCAGTTGGCCATTTTCATGGTAGGACTTCATTTTGCCATGTGGGTAGCCTTCCTTATGAAACCACTCGATTGACTTGATCCCGTTGGTGTACCAGAAGGTTTGCAAACCATACGCTTTACCTTTTACGAACGTTCCCTTCTTGTCCGGTTTACCGTTCGGATACCAGGTTTTCCACAAACCGGAACGCAGCCCGTTAACGTAATCCCCTTCGTGTTCCTTTTGGCCATTCGGATGCCACATGAACCGACGGCCATGAGACACACCGTTGGTAAAGGGCAACTGTTGCTTCATGACTCCGTTGGTGTGGTGAAGTACTTCAATACCCGTGAAGAGGTTTGTGGTGCCGCGCCAGTACCATTTACCGTCGTTCCTGTTTTGAAGTTCATTGTCCAGGGCTAGTGGAATGCCGTTGGTCATCCTTTTGGGTGTGACGCTGTTGGTCATTCTTTTGGTTTGAGATGTTTGGGCGGGGCTGTCTTTTTCGGTACAACCGGCGGTGAGCAGGGCGGCACAGACAACAACGGGTGTGATAAGACAGTTTATCTTAAAAGCGGCCTTCATGGGTCGAAAAAAAGGTTGGCGTGGTTTAGAATGTCCAATAGGATCCTCCCCCGGATTCGTGGGGTCAAATACGGCTCCGAATTATCTGCAAAGAACCCACTTTTTCCAGCATTATGATCACTAAAACGCTTAAAATTAAAACAGCCAGCCTGTGCTTGCTGACACTTGCCGCACTGATGGCCGTCATTTCGACTGTGAGAGGCCAGACGTTACTGGATGAAAACTTTTCCGCCGGATTTGAGGGATGGACCGTGGTGCATCCACCGGGAGCCTTCAATGGATCGACGCGGTGGGCGGTTGGCGCCGATGGAGAGACCCTGTTTGAAAACAGCAATGTCCGAGCGCCCGAAGCGGCCGGGATGCTGATCAATGATGCCAAGGCCGGAGAAAACTACACCTACAAGGCGCTGCTAAATAGCGGTGACGATGATGGGATAGGGCTGGTGTTTGGCTACAAGGATTCGTCCAACTTTTACCGGATCATATTCGCCGCCCAAGGCGAGCCGGAGCGCAATGTATTCCCGGGAGAGGGTTGGCTGTTGGAGCGGGTGGTCGATGGCAATGCGGTTCACCTGGCTGGGGACGATTACAGTGAGGATTGGGATCCGGAATTCATCTACATGCAGGGGTTTCCCTTTGAAGTGACGATTAAGGCCAAGGGAAACAAGTTGAGCATCACCGTGGTGGATGATCCCGAGGATGACGGGACCGAATACGAGTTGGTGGACAACCTTAGCATTCCTGCGGCCGCGGACGGCAACGTGGGCCTTGCAAGTTGGGAACAGGCCGGTGGAATTCCCGCCGGGTCCCACTTTAGTGACATCTCGGTGGACGGGAATAAGTTAGGGATGCCCAAACCACTCGAAGGATGGGAAGAGGTGATTCCATTTAACAACGAAGGGGACGACATCCTGGGAGGAGGGAACGAGGGCTATCCGATGTGGAGTGTTGGAATCACAACCGATGCCTCAGCCGGGGGTGTCCTGACCGAGTCAAGCAATAGCGGTTTGATAGGCACTGAGATTGATAATGATGAGGATGAGTACAACACTCACATCGACTGGGTGGGAGGCATGCTGGTCAAGGGTGATGCGAAGTGGAAGGACTACCGTATTTCCACAAAGATGCATCCCTATCCCTTCTGCGCCTTCACAGGATGCTCGGTCAATGCGCATGGCCTGGTTTTCCGGTACAAGGATCCGGAGAATTTTTATCGGCTCTCCTTTGCTAATCGGAATATTGGTGACGGCTTGCCGCGCTTGGGAGTATCGATCCAAAAGGTGGTCAACGGGGAATGGAGCGAGGTGTTTTGGGAGAAGGGAGCAGCGTTTTCGGCCAAGAAATTTGTCCCCAGTGCCAAGGCGGATCAAAGCGAATTTAACCTGAACATGTCGATGATCGGCAATCAGCTTGAGTTTACCATCGTGAGCGACCCGGGCGGGGCGGCCAAGGTGTTCAACTATGGCCCGATTGAAATCACCGGTGTCGATTCAGGCAAGGTCGGTTTTGTCAGCTTTTTCCAGCACAAGCTGGACATCCATCATATCAAGGTGGAGGAGATTGCCGGGATGCCCTTTGAAGTGATCAGCAAGTACGGGAAACCGAGTCCACCGGTCGGTTTGAACAACTATGAGCCAGGGGCGAAGGTGACCGCGACAGTTCCCAGCCCGGTGGAGGATTTGCCGGGATACCGCCGGAAGGTCACCGGTTGGAGTGGGACCGGTTCGGCACCCAAGGGTGGTATCTGGTTTTTGCCCGGGCACCCGAGGTTATCCTTCACGATCACTCAGGCCTCCTCGTTGACGTGGAACTGGAAGACTGAGGTGAAGGTGAACATGGGAGTCGATGGAGGTGGAAAGATTAGCGGTGGTAGTTCGAAGTGGTACAAGGAGGGCACCAAGCTGATTTTAAACGCGTCGCCCAGTTCAGGTTTTATGTTCGACGGCTGGTATGGAAGCGTGAGCAGCAAGGGTAAGCAGCTGACTGTCTACACGGATCATCCAATGGAGTTGAGCGCGGTGTTCCGTGCGGACTCGGACCGGGACAAGATGGATGACGACTGGGAGAAGAATTACATTGGGAACCTGAGCGCAACCCCGGACGGGGACAATGACGGTGACGGGGTCAGTAACATGGATGAGTACCGCCGTCGGACCAACCCGGCGGAGGCGGAGGTGCTGGTGTATGAGGTGCCCTCGAACTGGGAGAACCCGAGTGTTTCCAATCCTTACACGGTGGGACGGATGGTCGTGAAGGATTTCGGCAAGGGATACAGTGGTATCTGGGAAAATAGCGGCACTTTCACTGGGGCATCCGCGGACAATGGATATACGGACTGGAAGGGTCAGAAGGTGATCCTGAAGGATTCGGTTTGGAAGGAGGACTGGAAGGATGGGGTGTACGAAGCCACCTTTGTGGTAGGGGATATTGATACGAGCTGTCTCTATTTTCGCTATCAGGATGAGGACAACTGGTATCGAGCTTCCCTATCGGCTCGTGACAATGGCGAGGCATGGCCGATGGCCGGGTTGAGCATCCAGAAGAAGGTCAACGGGGCATACGAGTTGATAGAGGAATACGACGATTGGATGCTTCCCGACCCTGAGGATGACGTCTTAAAGATTATTAAGCTGAAGGTCTCCGCCAAGGGGGATTCCTTCACGGTGAAGGCCATTCCTTATGATCCGATTGACTTGGATGACTTCGATGAGGATGGAGCATCGGAGGAGCTTGTCTTCAAGGATGCCGGCTTGGCATCCGGGCGGGCCGGGATTGGTTTTGCCCACCAGGGCGGTGGTGAAACGGCAACCGATGATGTGCCAGTTGGAGCGGGTGCTCTTCTGAAAGACATGACGATCACTTCCGGGAACAAGGTCGTGTTCGAGGACTCATGGGATGGTCACGACAGCCAGACCTTCCTTCCCAAGGGCTGGGATGATCCCTTCAAGGGCAAAGCCCTCGCCGGGAATTGGTCGTCCAGTGCCCATGGTGGTTTCTTCCAGATGAACAACGTGTATACCGCCAGTCCCACCAACAAGGACACCTTGAAGGCTGATGGTGAAGGTGCGCTTTTCGTCGGGCCGGTGATTGATAAAAAAGACTTCCTGCTCGATCTCGGGTTCCAGTCGCACAGCGCCAACGACTATCTCACAGCCATTGACGGAATGGGTTTTGTCTACGACTACAAGGATGAGAACAATTTCGCCCGGGTTCTCTTTGTCAACACCAAGGCTGTTGCGATCGGGGATGGCTCCTCGCTGCCGCGGGGTATCAATGTAAGCCGGAAGATCGACGGCCAGTGGCACGACATTATCGCAGGTGACCTTTCATTTTCCTATGTGCGTGGCAGGCCGTTTGACGTTGCCTTCACGGCCGAGAACGGCAACTACCACCTGGTCATCAAAGGGCATGATCCAATGTACCTATGGAACCAGTGGCGTAGAAGTTACTTCCCCGCCACTCCCACCGAGATCAAGAAGGGGCCCAAGTCGGCCGAGTTACACTGGAGCGATCAGGAGGTCACTGCCGGCAACCGTTACGGTGTGACCACTTGGGGCTCGGCAGGGGCCCACATCATGCGGGCCGATGTCTACTCACTTGAAGCCAAGGATACCCAGCCAGCTGAGCCGGCGGTCCTGGCGATTTCCCATTCTGGAGGCAGCGTTACCATTTCTTGGGACGGTGACGGCCAGCTGGAAACGGCCGCCAGTGTCAATGGTCCCTGGGCCGAGATTAGCGGAAGCAGTCCTGCGGCCATTACAGCGGCCGGCAACCAAAAATTCTATCGCGTTAAACGTTAAGAAGAATATTTTGATTCACATCCGATTAATTTCATTCAAACCACGCGCCTGATGAACATGAAGAGTCGTTCATCAAGAGCGTTTACGCTGATTGAGTTGTTGGTGGTGATCGCGATTATTGCGATCCTGGCGGCCCTGCTATTGCCGGCCTTGGCTAAGGCCAAAGAGAAGGCCAAGGAGCAGAGTTGTCTCGTCAACACCCGCCAGTTGATGCTCGCGTGGATGATGTACCCGGATGATTATCAGGGCAAGCTGGTCAGCAATCACGGTGTCGCTGAGACAATACAAAAGCGTCAGAACTGGGTGAACAATGTGATGGGTTATGATCTTGCTCCAGAGAACACGAACACCATGTTCATCAAGGAAGCGCTGCTCTCGCCCTACACGGCCAGGTCATCCGGAATCTACAAGTGCCCCTCCGACCACTTCGTTACAAAGCAGCAGCGAGCCGCAGGCTGGACATCACGCGTGCGGAGCTACTCGATGAATTGTTTTGTCGGCGATGCTGGCCAGTTACTGGCGCCTGGGCCTCAGAACGCTCTTTCGCCGGGTTGGAGGCAGTTTTTGAAGATGGGTGACATACCAAGCCCAAGTGGAATCTTCGTCACGCTCGATGAACATCCGCAGACTCTAAATGACGGTTGGTTCCATCTCTACCCAACCTACGGCACAGGTGATGAAATAGCCTCAAACCACAATGGCCGGGCAACTTTCTCCTTTGCCGACGGCCATTCAGAGACCAAGCAGGTGGTTTTCAAGGGTGATGATAAGAAAACAAGTGCGGTTAAAAAGAGTTGGCTTGGTCCACGTGCCTCGGTTCCGTATGGCAGGTGATAAAAGGAATTTTTGATGATAGGCCGCTTTTTCTGGTCGGCCACACGCTAGTTACCCGGCTTCGGTCGGTTTTTTTATCACTTCGTCAGCGCTTAAAAAGGGCTTGCCAGCCATGGCCAAACGGCTATTTTCTCAACGCATCAATAATTTAAAATGAAGACAAAACGTCTATATTCCGAGGGATTTACGTTGATCGAATTGCTGGTGGTCATTGCCATCATTGCAATTTTAGCTGGAATGCTGCTGCCAGCTCTGGCCAAGGCCAAAGGCAAGGCATTGGGTGCCAATTGTTTGAACAACCAAAAGCAATTGGGTCTGGGGTTTGTGATGTTTGCCGATGACAACAAGGACTCTTCTCCAGTGATCTCTCCCGGCAATATTAAGGGGGACATTATTCCCAGTGCCGGGATGGGGCGCGGTGGATTTTGGAGGGGTGCGATGACTCCGAAGGGGGGCTACTCCCGGGGAGCCACTGGCATTCAGAGAAAATTGGAGGGAGCAAAAGCCGGGCTGATGGAAAGTCCATTGTGGCCGTATTGCAGCAGTGCGGGTGTGTATCATTGCCCGGGCGATCAGCGCGCCAAGCAGGGACGCAACATCAACCTTTGGGCCTGGGTGAGTTATTCAAAGGCAAACCCGATGAACGGTGGCGGGTGGCAGGGGGCCACGGCAACAAGTGGCTCGCAGCCCTATTTCACAAAGGTAACTGAAATACGCCAACCAGCCATGTCCATGGTGTTCGTTGAGGAGCAGGATCCGCGCAATGAGAATCTGGGCACCTGGGTGATCAACGTCCCGACCGGCTGGGTGGATCCATTTGCTGTTGCGCATGGAAATGACAGTTCGTTTAGTTTTGCCGATGGCCACGCGGAGAACCACAAATGGGTTGATAAAGGGACACTCAAGGCAGCCCGTGATTCTGCAGAGGGAAAGAGCAGTTTTTACTGGGCGGGTGGAACCGCCAGGAACCCGGATTTCAAGTGGGTGCACGAACGCTATCGTCATAAGAAATACAGGCCGCTCTGATTCCTTTTTTGGGGCTATACCTTTGTTAAAACCCGCCGGGATACCGGCGGGTTTTTTACTTGATGTGTGATGACTCGTTTTTTTGGTTTTCCTGCTTTTGAGCCTTGCGTGGGTGGGGTTGTTTTGCCAGTTTCACAAGTGCGCCGCCACGGCGGCTGAGCCACAAGCCGATCCTGTCATTTTCCGGTGGCCGGAATCTCGGTAATCAAGTCCATTACAGAATATGAATCGCCTACTGTTTGGGGCACTTATGTCGGTTTCGCTTGCATTCGGACTGACAGAAGGGCCCGCTTTCGCGCAGCAGTCCAAGTTTGACGCGGCCCGCGCACACATCGAAAAATGGGTTCAAACGCGCCAACTCATCGCCAAGAGGGATGCCGATTGGCGAGTGGAGAGGGAGAACATCGGCCAATCGATTGGTCTGTTACAGAGGGAGATCGACCTACTGAAGGGGGAGATCGACAAGAGCGAGCAAGTGGACTCTGAGGCCGATGCCGAGAAAAAACGAATCACCCTGAGTCTCGAGGATTTGAAGCAGGCAAACAAGA
>JAKUOU010000102.1 GCA_022451065.1 Pedosphaera sp.
GACTATTTCGGCCACAGTATTTTCGGCGTCAGGCCCGGAGATCGTGGCGGTCCAAGTTTCCTCTTGCCCGGGTCGCAGCTTGGAGACGAACCGTTCCCACTTCACCTTGAGTTTCATGTTGGACCACGGCACATCGACATGTTGCGTGCGTTGCAGCATTCGATTCTCTCGGACCTGTGTCACGTGTACGGTGAAACCGCCGCGCATCTCCTCAGTGACCGGAACTTCGAGCAGTCGCTGGGTAATGGCGGGTTTTGTCCAGAAACGTTGAACGATCTTGTGCCGATGCTCGACCTCGATAAAGGCGCGGCCGATTTCGTAGCCGGTTCCCCAAAACAGCCGCAGTGTTTCTCCCGGTTCGAGCGATTGTTTCTCGGACATGACAATTTGAGGCAGCCGGATGGTCAAATGTTCGGCAGTGGGATCTACCACCTGCAATGGGAGAATTGCCTTTACCGCTTTGCCTAGACGATCACTCGTTTCAAAGATGGCCCGATACACGCCCACCGCCAGCTTGGCTTCGACCTTGGCCTGACCTTTGGTGTTGGTTTCGACGTCGTGGGTGGATATCGCCTGACCAAGCGGCCACGTCTCTGGGTTGGCCCCATCAATCTCTGGTTCTTCTCGCCTTGGCCAAGCCGAACCACCGATCAGGCGTGACCGTTTGACCGTTTCCGGCTGCTCAAGAGCATGAACCGTTAACTTGCCTTTGGCCGATTCCGGTACGCCGGCGAGTGACTGGGTCGTGATGTTCAACTCCACTGACTTGGCTACCGTCTGCCATGCATCCACCGTCATCGTCGCCTGTAGTGTGGTGTAGCCAACAGGCACATGGGTTGTGTCGCTTCGTGTCTCACCGCTGCCGTCGGTCACCTCGGCCACGATCTGATAATTAAACGTCGGTTCGCTCTCCTCCGGCACGGAGGGGTCTGGGATTGCATCAAACTCGATTACGAACGAGCCGTCCGGCTTGGTTTCGAATGTGCCATGGGCGATCTGCTGCGCCTGCGAGTGGATCGGCCCACCACTCCAGAAATGCCAACGCCACCATACAGGCCAACGCGCCTTTCGCGTGACATGAAATTTGCCCTTGGCCGAGCCGATCGGCGCGCCGGTGTAGTCGGTCGCCTTGCCGTTGAGTTGAACCGTATCGCCCAACTTGGGCGACTTCTCCGGCTTGCCCAGTTCGACGAGAAATTTTGGGCGCTTGTATTCTTCCACGTTAAAGTACACCTGGCCATGCGGCACCGCGGAGGTTGCAATTTGGAAGTTGCCGGTCAGGCGTCCCTTGGGCGCGGTAAAACTGCCGGAAAGGGAACCGTAGCCGTTGGTCTTCAGGTCCAGTCGCTCGACCTCCTCGCGGTTGGGATCGCGCAGCATCACGGTGATCTTTCTATCGGGCATGATGTTGTAGTTGCCCTTGCCCTGATGCCAAGCCAGCGCAATGCCCTTGAATTTAACAGTCTGGCCGGGGCGATAAATCGCGCGGTCGGTGAAAAACAGGGTCATCTGTTGAGACTTGGGTTCATTTACCTGGCCGCCCCAGTAATTGTTTCGCCCTGTCGTGCCGACCCGCCGTTCGTTGTGTTTTGCTAGGATAAAACCTTGGTACTGGTTTTTGGCCTTTTGAATACTGAACATGCCCGATTCATCCGTGATGCCGTTTTTTTTCACGTATTTGCCTCGATTGCCCAGTAGCCAAACATCCACCTGGGCACCGACAACTGGGTCACCGGAGTTGCCCTCCACGACGAATCCCTCCAAGCGATTTGCTCGCGAACGCACCACCAGCGACAAGTCGCTGATCCACACGGTGGCGGTCTGGGTCTGATTGTTGTTTTCGCGGAACGAGTCATCCGCGCTGGAGATGAGAAAATAGAAACCGGGCTTCACGTCGTCGGGCACCGTGAATAATTCCGTGCGCTGCTTGTAGTCGTCGGTCGGGGGCAGGTCGTGCCGCCAGGACTTGACCGGTTCCATTTTGAGCAGTGCTTGCCGTTCCTCCTTGCTTGAAAGACGAAAGTTTTTTTCACGGAGCTTGTTCCAATCGGCTGGCACGAGCCGGAAGTGCACCTCGGTAATGTTGCGGTAGGCGACTGACAATTCCGGCCAGGGTGCATTCCATATCGACTCGGTCTGGGTGTTGATCGACTTTTGTTCAATCTGCGCGACGAGGTTGTGGCAATTTTTACCGCCACGGGAGTTGGGGAACGCATCGCGCCCGACAATTGCCACCTGGCGAGCCCTTACGAAGTCGCCGTTGGCGTGCAGTGTCTGAGCCCAGTGATAGCGCGCCCAGGCCGAGAGCGGCCCCGGCTCGCGTTCGACGAGTGCCTGCATCGCCTCTATGAATCGATCGTTTGCGCCGTCGCCGACGGAGATTTTTTTGCCGTGCAGTAGTCGCAAAATATCGGCGTCGTTGAGTGCGGCTAAATCGGCGTCATCCAAGTGAAACCGCAGCACGTCCTGAAACAACCGGATGGCTTTGATCTTTGGCGACTCGGTGTCGGTCGTCTGCGGTTGCCAGGCGAGAAACTTGTCGAGTGGCCCGAGAAGGGGATCGCCCGCTTGCACCTCGAAGGCGTCCTCCGGCTTGGATGCTCCGAATTCCCCGGATGTATAAAAGCCTAGTGCCTCGTGCGCGATAAAGTCGTAGAGAGTCGGCCGGTACTTCTCTGGCAGTGTCGGTTTGGTCAGTAGGTCGGCGAAGTCGGTGGCAGGGATTGTCTTCAGCCGGCCGTCGGCGAGGGCGTTGGTAAAGTGCAGATCAATCTCGTGGTAAAGCCGTGGCAGATCCCACTTTGTGAAATCCTCCCCAAGAGGCTGTGCGGTGGCAGTTCGTTGCAGGAAGCGATAGCGGTTCGCGCGGAAGTATTGCCAGTACCAGTGGCCAAGAATGGTCTGCAGCAGCGGCTTGGCCTCTTCTGGGGTTTTCTCGAGTTCGGCCTGCAGGCGAGTGATCTTCTCCTCCGGTTTGTTTCCCTGAACAGCACCTTCGTTTGTGATGCGCTTGGCCAGGGCCTTGATCGCCTCGGCATGTTTGCCCTCCTGCATTGCCGAGTCGTAGATCAATTGCAGCTTGGCTGCCGCTGTCTTGGGCAGTCCTTTCTTCTCCGCGTCTGCGACCTCCTTCCACAACGCTTCTCGATCCGCTGGTTGTGCCTGCGCAATAACCAGCCCAAAGGCCAACGTTACAAAAATACCCAGTAATCTCATGATTAGAAACCCGCCTACATCACGACGTGCTTTCGCGCCGTAATCTTAGACATTAATTTGCTGCTTGGCGAAGAAGGAGTTGTGATTTGTTTGGTTTGTTTGGCTGTCATGAGATAGTTTGGCGGCACACAATATGAAACTTCGGTGTTATTTCCTGTTTTGCTTGTCGGCATTTGGACTCAACGCCGTCGCTATTGAACTAGGACAGGGGATATTCCGCGCTGTTCAAAATACCGCCAAGATTGGTTTTGATCCTGCCAAGCTGAATGCCATCTATGAACTGCAAAAAAAATTCATTGCCGATGAAGTGTGCCTTTCCAACGTCGCGCTTTTGGCCAGTAATGGCAAAGTGGTTTATCATCGTGCAGCCACTTCAAAATTTCCCGGTGATCGGCCGATTACGGAAAAAACTGTGTTTCCCATTTGGTCAATGTCCAAGCCGATCACCAGCGTGGCTGCGATGATTCTTCATGAGCGAGGCGCATTTAAACTGGACGACCCTGTTTCGACGATCATTCCACAGTTGGCGAAACTGAGAGTCAAGGCTGGGGGTGGCAAAACCGAGCCGTTAAAAAAACAAATTACCTATCGTGACCTTCTACGGCACTCCTCCGGTATTGCCGGTTACGATGGTTCATTCGATCAGCAAGGCACTTGGAAAGAGGTTATGGAACTCGACAGTCTGGTGGAGTTGATCGATCTGCTGGAGGTCAAGCCCATCGAACATCAGCCCGGTAAAAAGTATACCTATGGCCTTAGCACCGCCGTGATGGGGCGGGCAATCGAGATTATGTCCGGTCAACCGTTCGACAAGTTTTTGGAAAGGGAAATTTTCAAGCCACTTGGTATGGATCACACCCGTTTTTATCTCACTGATCAGGATCGTGGCCGTTTTCAACCACTGTTTGTGAAACTCAAAGCCAAGTTCCGCCCGGGAACACCGGCCGAGGATGAGCTTTATTATGCTCCCAAAAGCTCCCTCTTTCTCGGGGGTGAAGGACTCGTTTCGACGCTCGAGGACTATGGACGTTTCTGTCAGATGCTGGTCGATCGCGGGAAGGCGCCCAACGGCAAACAGATTATATTGCCCAAAACAATCGACCTAATGCTAAACGATCAGCTGGAGGGTATACCCGGCTATGGAGATGCTCGCAAAGGTTATGCCTTTGGGCTCGGATTTTACTTCTTAGAAGACGCAAAAAAAGAGGGTCAAAATTCGCCTAACGGCATTTTTGGCTGGGGTGGATACCATACCACTCATTTTTGGATCGATCCAAAGAACAAACTTTATGCCGTCTTCATGGCGCGACTTTATCCCTACAATGGCAAGACCCAGACCGAGTTTCGAAAGGCTGTGTATGAGGCGCTTAAGTAATAACTTAATATCCCGCTTAATAATCTCATTGTGAAAAACAAAGAGGCCATCGCCAATCCTGAAGCACTCGAGTTGTTTCGGAATCTTGAGGCTCTGACCTTTTGATTATGAAGCTTATCATAATAACAATTGCAGCTATGCTGTTGGCGGGGTGTGGGACGACAACCGCAATGTTAATTCACAAGGCTGCCTTTGACGGAAACATCAAGGCTGTGAAACGACACCTGAATGCCGGTGTGGATGCGAATGCGCAGACTAGGTCGGAAAATACCCCTTTGCATGCGGCGGCTTATCAAGGGCACTCCGATGTTGTTGAACTGCTTATTGCCAATGGTGCGGATGTGAATGCGAGCGATGTGCGTGGTTGGATTCCTTTGCATGCGGCGGTTGATCAAGGTCATGCGGCGGTTGCCGATCTGCTAATTGTCAAAGGTGCAGATTTGAATGCGAGGATGAAGGGCGGTGGCTATACAGTGTTGGATTTAGCCAATCTAAAAGAACAAACTGAAATTGCCCTACTTCTCCGCAAACACGGAGCCAAGACGGGTGAAGAATTGAAAGCTGAAGGGAAGTAAAAGCGTACGCACACTACTGACAATAACAGTTGTCTCATTTAAGGCCTCGACTGCCTTCGCTGGACCGATCCACACCGCAGCCGGGTAGCGCAATCTTGCCCGCCTCCGGACGCTGTTAAATAACGAGGTGAATGTGGATACGAAGGGTGGGCAGGGCAGAACTCCATTGTTTATGGCGACACTGTCACACCATTACAGCCATCCGCTTGGCCAAGCGGTCAGTTTCTCTCGGCGGCTTTCTTGGCGCGCTGCTCCGCGAAGAATTCCCGCAGGACGGCGGCGCATTGTTGCTCGCCAACACCGGCGGTGATGGTGCAGTGGTGGTTGAGCCCCTCGTGCTGCAAAAGGTTCATTGCGCCGCCGGCGGCTCCGCCCTTGGGGTCAGGTGCGCCGAATACCACCCGGTCAAGTCGGCAATGCACCATTGCCCCGGCACACATCGGACACGGCTCCTTGGTGACGAATAACGTGCAACCGGTGAGCCGCCAATTCCCGATCGCTTCCTCGGCGGCGGTGAGGGAGAGCATCTCGGCGTGCGCAGTGGCGTCCTTGAGTAGTTCCACCTGGTTGAACGCCCGGGCGATGATACGGCCCTCGTGTACGATCACGGCACCGATCGGCACCTCCTCGGCTTCCCACGCCTTCATGGCCTGGCGCAGGGCTTCGCCCATGAAGTAGTCGTCGCTGCTGAGGTCGATCATCGGCTTGTCAGTCATGGCAGGATTCCTGGGTCGTCCACTCGAAGGCGTCACCCTCGAGGCAGTGGCAGTGGCCGGAGAAAAAGCCACCGCGATGCTGCTGAAACAGCGGCCAAAGCTGTTCGCGGTCGGTGCGAGGCACGTCGAGTCCGGCCATTTCGGTGTTGTCAAAAAAACCGAACCGGCCCTCGGAGCAGGGCGGCGGCAGTTTGGTCAAGTGAGGCAGAACCTCGAACAGGAAAATGTACCAATGGGTGCTTCCTTCGTAGCCGTCCTCACTGACGAGGCCGGTGAGGTGGAGGTCGCTTGGGCGAAGGTTGAGCCCCATTTCTTCTTGGGCCTCGCGGCAGGCGCAGGCGTAGGGCGACTCACCATGGTCGCCCCGCACCTTGCCTCCGGGCGGGCTCCATTTGCCGAGGTTGGGTTCCTGCGCGCGCTCGAGCAGTAGTAGCCGGCCGTCTGCATCGAAGCAGTAGAGCAGGGTGGCAATCTTGTGGGGCAGCACCATCGGCGGCGACTCTGCCGCGAAACCTGTCCGGGTGGCAACAGGCAATGGTGCATCGCCTGATTCGGGGATGGATTTTCGGCGTGGTCGAGTGTTAGCTTGGCCGCCTTCGCGCTGCGGCGCATTCCTGATGGGACAAAACAAGCAAGAACGAGTGAAACGGCCAAGTCGCCCCAAGCCGGTCTCGGCTGGGCAGGTTTCGTCCGACCCGATGCCGAGCTGGCTGAAAATGGACAGGGCACTCGCTACCGGGGAGTCATTTTTTCGACCGGTGGACTGGCTGGCGTTCGGCATCACGACGCTTGTGGCGTTGCTGGGCTATTGCCTGACAATTTCGCCGGACCTGACGCTGGAGGACTGCGGCGAACTGGCGGTGGGTTCGATGTACGCCGGTGTGCCGCATCCACCCGGTTACCCGGTCTGGACGCTTTACACGTGGCTTTTTACCAAGCTGGTGCCGATTTCAAACATCGCGTTTCGGGTGGCGCTCTCGTCGGCATTTGCCGCGGCGTTGTCAAGTGGACTACTGGCTTTGCTGACCTGCCGTGCCTCGGCGCGAATCATTGATAGCATTGAGTGGTTTGGCGGCATGGACGAGCGCTTGGCCAGACGCGTCACGCTGGTTGGCGGCTGCGTGGCGGGTTTGATGCTCGGTTTCAGTGGGTTCATGTGGAGCCAGGCTGTGATCGTGGAGGTATACACGCTGAGCGTGCTCTCGTTCATGGGGGTTCTGTGTTGCCTGTACCGCTGGACACAGGACACGGCGCGGATGCGCCATCTGTATTGGACGTTTTTCTGGTTTGGCATCTGTCTGTGCAACCACCAGACCCTGATCGTCGCGGCGATGGGCATCGAGACGGTGATCCTGTTTGCGCACCCGCGGCTTGGCCGTAATTTTTTCACCGTCAACGCGCTGGTTTATCTGCTGGTGCTGGTGGCGAAGGCGATCGGCGTGACCGAGTTGTTCAGCAGCAACACGCCGATGCTGGTGCTCTTTCACATGCTCGGCTTGAGCTTTATCGCCGTTGCCGGGTTTCTGTGGTTCGTGACGCTGGCGCAGGATGGGGGGGGTGATGGGTTCAATCCTGTGCGCGAGCTTCGCGATGGACTCAAGGTCATTTGGAGCGGTTTGGCCTATGCCGGTGGAGCGGTGTTTTACTTGTTCATGCCTCTGGCCTCGATGACTAATCCGCCGATCAACTGGGGATACCCAAGGACGTGGCTTGGCTTCATGCACGCCTTCACCCGGGGTCAATATCAGCAGACCAACCCAACGACCGACTTCCTGCAGTTCCTCGGGCAGATTCGGATGTACATCGAGGGTGCAGCGGACGAGTTCGGCGTTTTCATGCTGTTGGCGATTTTGCCGTTTGTGTTGCTGTTCAAGATGAAGAATCGCGAGCGCGGCTGGATGATCGGCTCGTTTGCCATTTATATTTGTCTGGCCGGGTTGCTGATGATCCTGCTCAACCCGACACCGGACAAGCACGGGCGCGACATGACGCGAGTATTCTTCGCGGCATCGCATGTGTTGCTTGCGATGTGGATCGGGTTTGGAGTGACGCTGTTTTGTGGGCTGGTCGCTCGGCGGTATTTTCAGGCGCGGCTTGCACTTGGCTTTGGGTTGGTCCTGGCTGCCGCGTGGGCAATGGCCGAATGGTCCACCGAGTTGACGGAGACGCAGTTCTTTCTTAACCACTACACTCGCGGGTTTGTCTTTTGTCTCGTTGTGTTTCTGGCGGCGTTGTTTTTGGTGCATCGTGACGAGCGAGGTAAAGACCGGGGCCAATCGTTATCGCCGATGATCGTGCTGGTTGTTCTGGCGCTGCTCCCAGCATGGTCGATCCTGGCGCACTGGGGTAACAACGAGCAGCGCGGGCACCTGTTTGGTTTTTGGTACGGGCACGACATGTTCACGCCGCCGTTCAAAGAGCAAAACGGTCAACCGATCTATCCGCCGATGTCGGAGAACGCCATCCTGCTCGGTGGCACCGACCCTGGCCGATTCAACCCGACCTACATGATTTTTGCCGAGAGCTTCACTGATCCTGCCAAGCGGCGCGATCCGGACTTCGACCGCCGGGATGTGGCGCTTATTACCCAGAACGCCTTGGCTGACAGCACGTATCTCGACACCGTCCGCGCCCACTACCAGCGCAGTAAACAGATCGACTGGAACCCGGTCGATCCTACCTACATCCCGTTTGCCTCCGGCGCGTTGGGCACCAACTTCCTGTTCGGTCTTTCTGGTGCAATCGACAGGTGGATGATCGGCATGGGCTCGGATTGGGAGGTCGATCGGCGGACGAGTGGTTCTTACTTCGAGCCGGAGCAAATTTTAAAACCCATCGATTTGGCCAAGCGCATTGCCCATCAGGATGACGAATTAGGCCGGTTCCTCCTCGATAAACTTTCCGACGAGGGCAGGGCGGCCTGCGCGAAGTCATCCTCCGACAGTGACCTCCGTGAAATCTTGGCTAGCGACTTCAACGCGATCATCGACGGCGAGCCAATCTGGGATGATGCTGTGTTCGCGGGGCTGGAGTTTTCCCGTACGACGCTTGTACTGAGGGAGCAAGTCGCCGCACTTGGCCAGGCGCAGCCCAAGCGCGTTGAGGAGAACGGTCGCTACATCCGGTGGAGACAGGCGCGCGTGCGGCTGAACCGCCGGTTGCTCGACGAGTTGCTGGTCGACTTCATCCAGCCGGGGCTGGCCGGGTTGTATCCCGACCTTGAGTTAAACTCGCCCACCCAGATGGAGGCTGAGATTGCTTTTGCGGAATATTTGCAGGAGGCCGATGCCCGCGAGAAAGCCGGGGTACTCAAGCCGGGCGAGATCGTCAACCGCGTTGGGGATCGTGTCTCCGTGGCTGGGCAGGTGTCAGTGATGCAGATCAACGCCAAGCTGGCCAAGCTGTTGTTCGACAAAAACCCGGAGCGCGACTTTTTTATCGAGGTCAGTTTCCCGCTGGAGTGGATGTACCCGCACCTCACCCCGTATGGGATCATTCTCAAGCTCAACCATGATGAGGTGCCGGAGATCACGGACGAAATGATGCGCAAAGACCGGCTGTTCTGGGCGCAGTATCAGACCCGTCTCACCGGCAACTGGATCACCGATGAGACGAGCGTCGAGCAGATCGGCAACTGGGCTATCAAGACGTATCAGCGATGGGATCTTGACGGCTACACAGGTGATCCGGCCTTTGTCCGCGACGAACCGGCGCAGAAGTCCTTTAGCAAGCTGCGCACCTCGATCGCTGACATTTATCGCTGGCGCATCGACAACTATAAGCTCGCCATCACCAAGGAAGCCGACGCGGCCAAGCGCGACGAGATGAAGCAGAAACAGCAGCGGATGACCCGGGAGTATATCTTTGCGCTCAAGCAGGCGTGGGCGTTCTGCCCGTACAGCCCCGAGGTGCTGTCACACTTCACCCAGTTGCTGCTCTCGCTTGGCTTTGATGAATTCAAGGCCGGTGACAAGGCGGCGGCACAGGCCCGGCGAGATGACGCCATTCACCTGGTGACCACTTACGAACGGTTTGATCCTGAAAGCCCGATGATTAAACACCTGATTAACGGCATTCAGCAGTTCAATAGCGTCCTCGAGGGCAAGTCGCAGGCTGGTGCCGGCAGCCAAGCTGCCACGAAGGGTCTCAACCTGAGCGATCAGGAGGTGCAGGAGATCCAGCAGCAGCTCGTTAGCTTGCAACGGCGCCATCAGGCCAACCCCGCCGACCCCAAGGTCACGCTCGAACTGGCCACGATCTACCTGCGCCTCAAGCAGAATGACCAGGCGCTCAAGCTGATCGACTCGCTGGTGCAGCAGCCCGGCCTGGAGATCAGCACCCGTTTCACCGTCGCGGCGGTCTATCAAAATCTTGGCCAAGGGGTGAAAGCCGAGCAGCAAAACAAGATCGCCCAAGAGGGGCTAAAGCAACTCGAGTCCAAGCTGGCTACTGAGCCGGGAAACTTCGACCTTGCCCTGGACCTGGCGACAACGCACGTGCAGCTTGGTCAAGCGCAAAGGGGAGTCGATGTGCTGGCGCAGGCCATTCAGCAGCCGTCGATCAATACGACCAACCTGTTGATGGCCGCCCAGTTTTTCAACCAGCTTGGCAGTCAGAAACTACTAGAGGCGGCGCTGGTGGTGCTCACCGACAAGATGCCGGAAAGCCCCGAGGGCTGGTACGATCTGGCGGCGGTGCAGGCCGCGCAGCGGGACCGAACGGAGGATTCGTGGGCTAGCCTGGCAAGGGCGCTCACGCTCGACAAGCAGCGCCGGGCAACCAATGC
>JAKUOU010000103.1 GCA_022451065.1 Pedosphaera sp.
ACGCGGGTCGGTGCAGATCGCTTGGCCAAGCGCAGCGCCGGGCCCGGTGATGCACGCGATGGCTTCTGCCGGAAGACCAGCCTCAAGCAAAATCTCCACCAGTTTCAGCGCTGACAGAGGGGTGTCGGATGCCGGCTTGAGTAGCACGGCGTTGCCGGCGGCAATCGCCGGGCCGACCTTGTGTGCGACGAGATTCATCGGAAAATTGAACGGCGTGATCGCCGCCACAATGCCGCATGGTACGCGCAGTGTGAAACCTAGCTTGCCAACGCCGCCGGGTGTGGAGTCGAGTGGTACGGTTTCGCCGTGAAATGCCCGCGCCTCGTCGGCGGAGAGATCGATCGTTTCGGCGGCACGGCCAGCCTCGGTACGACCCTCGGCAAGCACCTTGCCTTCCTCGGTGCTGATGAGCTGGCCAAGTTCCTCCTGACGCTCGCGTATGAGCGACGCGGCTTTACGGAGGATGTCCACCCGCTGGTGCGCCGGTGTATTGCGCATGGCTTGGGCACCCTTGATCAAGCCGTCGATTGCAGCGGTAATGTCCGGTGGGGAGGCAACAGGCACGGTGTCGATGAGCGATTCGTTGTACGGGTTGACCACATCGGCGGTATCGCTGAGCCCGGTCCATTCGCCGTTGAGGAAAAGCTGCATGGCTGGAAGTGTCGTTCCGGCGCTTGGTCAAGGGCAACAAAAAAGCCCCCGATCAACCGGGGGCTTGCTAAAATGCGGGGCTGGGGATCAGGCCACGGCGGTGGCCTCCTCGTTAAGGAGCTCCCAGCCGCGGTTAATCATGTCGTCCCGGGTCAGCTCACCCTTCTCGACCCTCGTCAAGAGTTCCTTCTGCGCCGGATAATCCTTGTTCTCGACACCAGCCTTGCTCTGGAGCATGCGCCACGCCTTGCGGCGCTCGATGGCGAACAGGACCATTTGTCGACTGACGGTAAAGTACTTGAACTTCCCTCCGACCTCCGCCTTGAAGTACACGCCGAAGTCCGGCACGTACGATACGTGGTCCTCGTCGAACACGCGCCGGTAGGTGACGTCCTGCTGGGTGATGCAGGTGAGCATGTTGTCGATGTGAATGAACTCGTCGGCGCTGCTTTCCGGGATAGCCTTGAGATGCTTGCGGAAGCGCGCCTCGGTGATCGCCCAGTGCGCGACGGTGTAGTTGTATTTTTCGCCGGTGGACTTGTACTTGGTTTCCCACCAGTCGCGCTTGATGGTCGGGTTGCCCTTGAGCTCGAGACATTCCTGCATCAACTCACCGGCACGCGGGTTGTACACGAACTCCGGCATGCCTCGGCTGTCGCGGATGAGTCTCGCCTGGTCGGCGGACAAGTGGTCTGCCACGCCGTGCTCTGGCTGGCAGGTTGTGTAGCATTGGAAGAACGCGGTGCCGCGATACTCAAGGCCGTCGAGCATGGCGCGGTAGGTCTTGGCGGAGTTGGCCATGGAGACTTGCGCGACAAACGGCGAGCCGTGCCCGCTGATGAACGCCTCGGAGACGCTCTTCTTCTCAACGAGCTTGCCTTGCGAGGCGGCGCCGAACTGGTTCATGTCGTAGCCACCTAGCATGTTGGAGCTGTCGGAGTTTTGGCCGCCGGTGTTCGAGTACACCTGCGTGTCGAGCATGAGCAACAACACGTTCGGACGGTTCTGCAGCACCACCTTGGAGACATTTTGGAAGCCGATGTCGCCCATGGCACCGTCGCCGCCGATGGCCCAGACCTTTGGCATCTCCCGGACTTCATCATCAGTCATCATGGTGTCGTCGAGGTGGGTCAGCTCAAAATATTCGCTGTGCGAACTGACGTCGTCGTCGCGGGTGAGCAGCGCGTTGGCCAAGCGCTCCGGCACGACAGAGTGGCGCGCGTGGTCGAGCGTGGCCGACTCGCCAAACAGCCAACTGATGGTTGCGCCGTCCTGAAAGAGGGAGTTCATCCACGGGTACGGATGCGGGTTGGACGGCGGGGTGGAGCCGTACACGGTGTTGCAGCCGGTGTGCGCGCCCATGAACATGACGCTCATGCCGTTCGCGTGCCGGCCGTCGATGGCCTGCAGGTCGCGGTGGTTGAAGGCGTCCTGCCGCAGCACGGCGCAGAGGGCGTCGATAATTTCCTGGTCGTTGATCTCGCCGTGCTTGGCAAAGCGCTTGGCTGTGTCGTCGTCGTTCTCGCCGCCCAGGCCCATGATCGAGTGGGCGACGGACCAGGTGTACCACTTGTACTCGTCCTCGCTGCGGGCCTTGAGTGCGGCGAGCTTGGCCAGGCCGTTGTTCTCCAACTCGGTGGCGACTTCGCGGAGGCGCTTGGCCTTTTTGTGAAAGATCGGTCGCATGTACGCCTCGGTGACTGAGGCCACGGCGCGCAGCACGCTCTTCTCGCCGCAGCCGGCGCAGGCACCGTCGCCGCTGACGAGCGCCTCGTAGTTGCGCCGCACCATGAGGTGGTTGCGCAACGCCGCCTCGCGGGAGTCCTCCGGCGTGTCGTCGTTGTACAGACCGAGATGTTTCTGGCTCGTGTCCGGCAACAGGCGGCTGAAGACCTGCGCGGTGGCAAGTTCGGCGTTGAGTTCCGGCGTCTCGCGGGTCATTCGCAGGGCGTCGTGGTCGCCGCAAACCTGCACGCACTCGCCGCAGCCCTTGCAGAGGTCGCTGACGAAAATGGAGAAGATGCCGCCGTTGCCGGGGCTCTTTTTCTCGACGCTGCGGAAGATGGCGGTGACGTCGTTGTATGCCAGCGGCAATTGATCGATGATTTGGGTGAACTCGTCGCGCGCCTTCTCGGAAATCGTGACGAGTTGATCCACCTCGGAGCGGAGAATGTCCTTGAACGGCTCCTTGCCCTTGTTGTTGGTGTTGTTGATCATGCGGGCGCGGCAACGATCCTCGAGGCCCTTGACCTCATTGAGCAGATTTTTCTGTTGCTCCTTGTCGGTGACGTAGTTGCGGACGGCGGTGACGAGGATGGTGCTGATGTCCTGCGCGGTGTTGGGCAGGGCGGTGTCGGGGCAGGCGGTGATGCACTCCATGCACTGGGTGCAGTTCTCGGCAATATAAACCGGCGTCTCGCGGCGGGCGACGTATTTGCTCTGCGTCGCGCCGATGCCCGCGCCCATCAGGCCCACGCTGGCCAGCGCGCCGGCCGGTTGATGGTAGCCCAGGTCATTGCGGAACTCGGAGTCAAACTTGGCCATGGTCTGGAACGGCGCGCGCTCCTGTCCCTCCGGCATGGAGCAGCTTGGGCAGCCGGTGCTTTCGCAGCCGGAGGTGGGAATCATCTCAATCCCGCCAGCGTCATTCGGAGCGAGCAGCGGGTTGCGCATGGTCGATGTGTCGGCGTCCTCGATCTCGCCGATATTGATTTCCTGCACGCGCTCGAAGCCGCCGATCATCACTTTCATGTTCGACTCGACAACAGCCTCGCCGAAGCGACCGAACTTTTTCTCGTACTGCTTGTGCACGATGTCGTGGTACTGCTCCTCGCTGATTTCGTGATCCTTGAGGAAGGAGGACACCTTGAAGAATGCGCCGAGGAACGAGTTGCCCTGCATGCGCAACTGAAGATCCTCTCGGCTGGTGGCGTCGCGGGCGACATCGAAACCGGGCAGGATAAAAATCCGTATGTTGTTGTCCTTGACGAACTGCCGGTGCTTGGCCGGTATGCGTTTCCACGCCTCCTCGGGCGAGTCGCTCGATTCCCATACGAGGCAACCGCCCTTGTTGATGCCCTCGAGCGGGTTCGTGTGCGTGAACGCCTTGGGGTCGCAGCACAGCACCACGTCCACGTGGTTCAGCTCGCAGTTCACCTGGATGCACTCCGGCGCCACGGTCAGGTAATAGTTCGTCGGCGCGCCCTTTTTCTCCGAGCCATACTTCGGATTGGCCATGATGAAGAGCTTGTCCTCCAGTTGGCCAAGGTCGTCATAGGTCGGGGTGCGCTCGGAAATAATCTGGCCAAAGTTGCCGATGATCTCGCCAAGGTTTTTGCCGGTGGTGATCATGCCCCAGCCGCCGATCGAGTGGAACCGCACCGCGATCGCGCCGCTTGGCAGTAGGGACGGTGTGTCCTTCGAGATGACTGCGTACGGGTGGATGATGCCCAGCGTGAAATAGGTCTCGCCGTCCGCGGCGCTTTTGCCGTCGGTGCGTTTGGTTTGGCCTGTGGCAAACTCGTACGCGCCGAGCGTGTGCTCCGGCCGGAAGTCGCGTGAGCCGATGCCGTAGCTGCCGCGGAAAATGCGCGGGGTTTCCTCCGGCGTGATGGCCGGCAATTCACCGCCGAACTTAGCCGTCTCCTGCCCCTTGCCCAGCGCGGTGCGGATGTCGCGGGTCAATGGGTTGTCGCCGGCCATGCCCTCGTCGGTGCGCTCGAGAATGATGACGGTTTTCTTGCCGCGCAACGCCTCGATGACCGCCGCCTCGGGGAAGGGGCGTATGACGTTGACGTGGATCGATCCCACCTTGGCATTGCGCTGATCACGCAAATAGTCGCAGGCGGCCTCGATGTTTTCCGCCGCGCAGCCAAGCGAGACGAACACCGTGTCGGCGTCGCCGGTCTTGTACTCGTGCAGCAGCCCGTAACGGCGGCCGGTGAGTTGCGCGAACTCCTCGCTGCACTGCTCGATGAAGCCAAGGATCGGCTCGTTGAAATTGTTGCGCCGGGCCACCACGCCGTTCATGTGGTGCTCCTGGTTTTGCACCGGGCCAATTAGCACCGGGTTTTTCAAATCCATCATCGCCGGCACCCGCCGCCGGGTTGGCCCGAACAATTCACGCTGCGCCTCGGTGGGGCAGTCGATCGTGTCGTCCGGCGCGCCGAGGAACTCGCGCAGCAACTGGGATTCCGGGGAGCGATAGGTCCGCTCCGAGTGGGTGGTGAGCATGCCGTCCTGGATGTTCATGCCCGGGTTGAGCGAAAGCTCGTTGACCTTGCGCAGGATGATCGCCGCGTCCGCCGCGTGCTGGGCGTCGCGAGCCATCATCATTGTCCAGCCGACGTCGAGTGCGCCGTAAAAATCGTCGTGACCACAATGTACATTGAGCGCCTGCTTGGTCAGCGCGCGGGCGCCGACCTCCACCACCATGGTGGAGAGCTTGCCCGGTGCGTGGTAGTACTGCTCCATCGCGTAGGCGATGCCCTGGCCGGAGGTGAAGTTGACCGCGCGCTTGCCGGTCACGGCGAAGGCCGTGGCACCGCCTTGGGCGGCGTGTTCGCCTTCGCACTCGATCGCGATCTTTGAGTTGCCCCAGACATCCAGTTCACCCATCGCGAAGGCTTCCTGATACAGTTCACCGCCCTCTGTGGATGGGGTGATGGGATAAAAAATTCCGCCCTCGGTGATCCGCGTCTCTACGCACTTTGCCACCAAATAATTGCCGTTGACGGTAACGGGAATACCGGGATATCTCGGTTTCGAATCTGACTGGTTGGACATGTTTATTATCTAAATGAGTTCCTCCATCTGAGGCGTTGTCTGAGGGAAGATCGGGAAACAAGACACAACCGCCGAGTTATGTCCTGTCCTGGCTTAAGAGCCGCGATTTGGCGACAACGCACCCAAACAGGGACCTTAACGTCCCGGCTATCACCAAGCAACCCAATTTGGAGACCGCATGATAAGCTGAAGCATCCCTCATTATAAGGAAAGCTTATCTCTGAAGCACCTTAATCGGGCTCAAAAACAGCGTTTCAAACAGTTTTCCCCGATACACCGCTTTTGGGCGCTGCTTCTGCTGGAAACCTCGTCAGGCTAGGCCGGCGGTACTGCGGATAATCTCGTCAAGCGGAGTCGCTGGTCGGAAGCCGGTGAACGCTTCGAGTTTATCAACGACCGGTTTGCGGCGTTGCATGTCCTCAAAACCGTAGTCGTACGCCTCGTCGTACGGCACGAGCTCGATTTTGGAGGCCGATCCGATCAACTCGATCACCCGCTTGGCCAAGGCGAGGATGGTCACTTCATCGGTGGAGCCGATATTGAATACGCCGCCCGGCGCGCGGTCGCACTTGGCCAAGCGCAGCAACGCCTCGACTGTGTCGGCGACGTGGCCGAAGCAGCGCGACTGCTGGCCGTCACCGAAGACGCGTAGCGGCTCGCCGGCCTTGGCCGCCTCGATGAAACGAGGGAGCACCATGCCGTATCGCCCGGTTTGCCTCGGGCCGACGGTGTTGAAAATACGGGCCACGATGACCGGTAGTTGGCGCTCGGCGTGGAAGGCGAGCGCGAGAAATTCGTCCATCAACTTCGAGCAGGCGTAGCTCCAGCGGCCCAGCGTCGGCGGGCCGATGAGCAGGTCGTCGGTTTCGGTAAACCCTTCTCGCGAGCTTTTGCCGTACACCTCGGAGCTGGACGGCAGCAGCATCGGCGTGCGGTTGGGCGCGGCGGCCTCGAGGATGGCCTCGGTGGACTTGAGGTTGGTCTCGATGGTGCGGATCGGCGACTGCACGACGAGGTCCACCCCGACGGCGGCTGCAAGGTGAAACACGTAGCCCGACTCGGCGACGAGCGAGCCGAGTAGCCCGCAGCCGGTGACGGTGCCCTCGATCACCGTGAGGTTGGGATCGTCGGCGACGGAGGCTAAGTTGTCCCGTGAGCCGGTGGAGAAGTCGTCGATCACGACGACCCGTTCGCCCTGGCCAAGCAGCCGCTCGGCAAGGTGCGACCCGATGAAACCGGCGCCGCCGGTGATGAGGGTGTGTGGTGCGTCGGGCACGCCGCTTGGTGTCATCCGGAGACGCGACTGTCAAGCGACGCGAGCCATGTTGTCTCGACAAGGCGGCTTGGCCTGTCGCATTGTTGACGTGCCCTGATGGGGGGTAATTTTCCGTCGAAGTGATAATTCTTGTCGCTATAACAGGAGCCAGTGGGATGATTTATGCCCAGCGCCTGCTGGACCGACTGGGGGCGTCCGGGCACGAGACACACGTCGTGCTCAGTGCCTATGCGCAAACGGTGATCCGGGAGGAGTTGCCGGACGGCCTGCGCCTGCCCAAGGGAATCGAGTCGCACGGGCTCAAGAGCATGAACGCGCCGTTTGCCAGCGGTTCGAACGCCCCCGATGCAATGGTCGTCGTCCCGTGCACGATGGGTACGATGGGCCGCATCGCGCACGGCTATGCAGACAACGTACTGTTGCGCGCCGCCGATGTTGCGCTGAAGGAAAACCGAAAATTGATCCTCGTGCCACGCGAGACCCCACTGAACTTGGTGCACCTCAAAAACATGGAGCTGTTGATGCAAGCCGGTGCGACGATTTTGCCGGCGAACCCGCACTACTATTTTAATCCTCAGACGATCGGGGAGGTTGCCGACACGGTGGTGGCGCGGGTGCTCGATCATTTGGGCGTGGAGAACGAGGCCTCGCCGCGCTGGCAGGAGGAGGAATGAACGAAACCGAGTTGGTCAACGCACCCAAGCCGAAGCGCCGCGGCCCACTTGGCCTACTTCTCAAGTGGGGCGGGTTCGTGAAATTCTCTCACACGCTTTTTGCGATGCCGTTCGCCCTGGCCTCGATGATGGTCGCCTCGCGTGAGCATTACCTTTACTTGGCGGGATTGAAGAAATTACCCAAAGACGTGCCACCGCTTGAGTGCCCGGTGCATGGAATCATCCATGATATTGTCACTGTGAAAGGGTTTCCCGGCGTGAAATTATTTGTGCTGATTGTCATCTGCATGGTCTGCGCTCGGACGTGTGCGATGGCGTTCAACCGCATTGTTGATCGGAAGTTCGACGCGGAAAATCCGCGCACCGCCAACCGCCATCTGCCGGCCGGCAAGATCAGTTTGTTTAGCGCGTGGTCGCTCTGCATTTTTAGCGGTGTGGGCTTTATCGTCGCGGCGGGGTTCATCAACACCGCCTGCTTGGTACTCGGCCCGGTGGCGCTGTTTTTCATCTGCTTTTATTCGCTGACCAAGCGGTTCACCAACTACACGCACGTATGGCTCGGCATTTCGCTGGCGCTGGCACCGATCGGCGCGTGGATCGCGGTGAAGGGCGGCACGATGGCTGAGTTGTTCCATCTGTTGCCGATTGGCCAAAGCCTGCTGCCGCCACTGGTGCTCGGCATCGCGGTGGTGTTTTGGTTGATCGGGTTCGACATCATTTATGCAATGCAGGATTTTGAGTTCGATCGGAAACAGGGCCTGCGGTCCCTGGTCACCGCCTGGGGGCCGGAGAGTGCGCTAACGGCGGCATTTCTGTCGCACATGATCATGCTCGGGCTTCTGTTAATTTATGGCATTACGCTCAAGATGCGGGTCGCTTTCATCATCGGTTGGCTGATTATTTTGTTCTGCCTCGCGTTCGAGCACTGGATCGCCCGCAGGCGTAGTTTGAAATGGATCAACACGGCATTCTTCAGGCTAAATGCCGTGATTAGCGCGGTCTTTTTCTTCGTCGTGGCCACTGAGATTATGTTCCCGTTCTTCCGCCGAATCCAGTGAGCTTTTTTATTCCAGACGAGCTGCAGGATATCCGCGAAAAAACTGCGCATGGCCAACGGCTCGACGAGGCCGAGGCTCTGAGCCTGTTCGAGTNCGGAGACCTAAACGTACTTGGCCAACTGGCCGACGAGGCCAACTTCCGCAAAAACAATGACCGCGCCAGCTACATTCTCAACCGTTATTTCAACTACTCGAACTACTGCATTCTAAGCTGCCAGTTCTGCGCCTTCTCCCGCAAGAAACGCGATAGCGACGGCTTTGAACTGGCGGTCACCGACATGGTTCAAAAGGCGAAGGAGGCCCTGTCGATCGGCATCACCGAGTTGCATATCGTCGGGGGACTGCACCCGTCGCTGCCGTTCAGCTACTACACGGAAATGATCCGCGAGTTGAAGGCGGTTGACGATCGACTCCAGCTCAAGTGCTTCACCGCAATCGAGATTTTGCACCTGGCATGGATCGCTAAAAAACCGGTACCGGAGGTGCTTGGGGAATTCAAGTCGCTTGGCCTCGACTCACTGACCGGTGGCGGCGCGGAGATTTTTCAACAGGAGGTGCGAGACCGGATTGCCCGTGGCAAGGAGACGGCTGAAGAGTATCTCGACGTTCACCGTACCTGGCACAAGCTAGGCGGCCGCAGCACCTGCACCATGCTATTCGGACACCTTGAGACGCCCGGGGATCGTGTCGAGCACATGCGGCAACTTCGCGGGTTGCAGGACGAAACTGGCGGCTTCACCGGCTTCATTCCGCTGCCGTATCAGCCAGACAATAATGAGATTCCGGTTGAGCACCCGCCGACCGGTTTCGACATGCTGCGCACGCTTGCCGTCGCGCGGCTGTATCTCGACAACTTCGATCACATCACCGCGTACTGGGTCGGCATGGGGATGAAGCTCGCACAGGTAGCACTGAACTACGGCGCCGATGATTTACACGGCACGATTCTCGAGGAGAAGATTTTTCACATGGCCGGCGCCGACACGCCGCAACTGCAGACGGAAACCGAGATGATTCATGCCATTCGTGAGGCCGGCCGGGTGCCGGTGCAGCGTGATACGTTTTACGAGCCGATCCGCGAATGGGCCGGGGAGGAGGTCTTGGCCAGGGCCTGAGTAATGGGGGAATTGACGGCCAAGCGCATTGGCTCTGTGCCTTACCTCAACTCTGTGCCGCTCACCTGTGGCATCGAGGCCAAGACTGAGTTTTTAACACCAAGCCGCTTGGCCAAGCGCTTGCGCTCCGGCGAACTCGGCGCCGGCTTGGTTAGCATCACCGAGGTGTTGTTCAATGACCTGTACGACGTTCTCGATGGCGTTGCGGTGGCGTCTGACGGGCCGGTGAAGAGTGTTTTTGTCGCGCACAAAAAACCGATCGAGCAGGTCGACGTCATTCACTGCGACACGGCGTCACTTTCCAGTGTCAATCTGCTCAAGGTTACCTTGGCCAAACGCGGGCTCTCGCCCCGGCTCGAGTCGTTTGGCGACTACAATCACGCCGCTGATTTGGATGCGGTACTGCTTATCGGCAACCCGGGCATCGAGTTTTTAAGGTTGCCGCATGAGCACCAAATCCTCGACCTTGGCCAAGCTTGGCGCGAAGACACTGGTCTGCCGTTTGTCTTCGCCGTGTGGGCCATCCGCCGCGATCAGCACCTGCCCGGCCTTGGTCAAGCGTTGCTGCAAGCCAAACGGGACGGCTTGGCCAAGCTCGACGAAATCATTGCCTCGTATCCCGAGTTCGACGCCGAGTTGCGGGCCACCTATCTGCGTGAACATATCCACTTCGACTTGGGCGATCGCGAAAAACAGGGCATCGCCCATTTTGTCGAACTTCTTCAGACCGTCACAGACCAAACTGTACACGAGCCAAAATATATCACCGAGTTTTAATGGGGTGCAAAAACAGGTTTAGCAACAGCGATCGATTTGCTACGATTGGCACGGCG
>JAKUOU010000104.1 GCA_022451065.1 Pedosphaera sp.
CAGATTGAAGAAATTTACGGTGGACTCAATGGCATCTTCGGCATCCTGCATGAGAACCTGATTGACCTTAACGAGGAGAAAGCGCGCTCCATCGAGGAACTCAAGCACACACCCGCTGCCGCGCTGGGCACCTGTCGTTATAAGATTCGCTTCAAGAAAGACCCAGAACAAGCTGCCCGGGACATGGACCGGCTCTTTGATGTCTTCAAGGCGCACAACATCCGCTACTTTTTCTACGCTGGCGGCAACGACTCGCAGGACACCAACAACAAGGTGCATCACGAGGCCATAAAGCGAGACTATCCATTGCGCTGCATCGGCGTGCCCAAGACCATCGACAACGACCTGCCCCACACCGACCACACGCCCGGCTACGGCAGCGCGACCAAGTACAACGCCACAACGGTGATGGAGGTTGCCGAGGACGTCTCTAGCATGGCCACCGACGACGGCTCGTGCTGCATCATCGAGGTCATGGGGCGGGCAGCCGGTTGGCTCGCCGCCGGTACCATCCTAGCCAAGCGAAAACCCACCGATGGACCGCATATCATCTTGCTGCCGGAAATCCCGCTCGACGAAGGGAAGTTCCTCGCCAAGATTCAGGAGTGCATTTCCCAACTTGGCTACTGCATCGTGGTCGCCGGTGAGGGTGTGAAGGACGAGGATGGAAACGAACTCGGCGCGGACAAGACACGGCTCGACTCATTTGGCCATCCAGTGTTGTCCGGCGCCGCTGAAGCGCTTAGCGAGCTGGTCCACGGCAAACTAGACATCAAGACGCGCACAGTCAAACTCGGCTACGCCCAGCGCTCCGCCGCGCACTTCGCTAGCCAGCAGGATCTTGACGAGGCGGTCGCCTGCGGTGAGGCCGCTGTACGTGCTGCCGTGGAGGGAAAGAGCGGCTTCATGGTTACCATCGAGCGTCAGTCGGATAATCCGTACGAGTTCACAACCGGCCTGCAACCGCTGGGTGACATTGCTTTGGTGGAGCGGACCATCCCACGTGACTGGATCAACGAGGATGGCTGGCTGCCCAATGATAAATTTATCCAGTACGCCGCGCCACTGGTCGAGGGGAGGCTAGATCTGCCGACCAAGGGCGGCCTGCCGAAATTCGCCGAGTTGACCCGCGTACCGGTTGAAAAGGTATTGGCACCCCGCCCTCCCGTGGTCTTACCGGTACCAGCGTAAAACTGGCTTGCACCATCGGCTTCAATGCGGATTGCCGCAGGTAAAGTCGCCCTCCTCCCAACCGTCGCGACTATGATAGGCCCACCAGTCGTTTTCCTTGGGGGAACCGTTCATGCGAGCTGCATGGCCATCGACATAACTCAGCACGATACCCCTCTTGTGTGGCATCGTCTTGTAGTCCCAGTACGGCATCTCCCAAGTCAGCACAGAGAGGGACGGATTAACGCAGTCGCCGGCCCTGCGACCACTGACTGGCCGATTAACCTCATAGCTACCACGACTTTTTGTCAGGTAAATATGATTCCAAACATAGGTCACATTATTGTTGTTGCGAAACCTCGACAACATCCCTGAATCCTGCGTCTTCATCGCAACAGGACAGGCAAAAACGGAATGGGGCGTCCGGGACTTATCACGTTGTTTGGGATCGGGTGCGCCGGTGTTCTTCCCAATGTAAGGCTCGAGCAACTGTGGCATCCACACCGGGTCGTTGCGCAATGCATGATCCCCACCCCAGGCCCGACCCCAGTTGCGGCAGAGCGGAATCCGATTGTCATACTCGGAAATGTACATCGTCACGGCCAGACCGATTTGTTTGCAGTTGTTCAGGCAGGCTGACTGGCCAGCCTTCGCCTTGGCCTTGGCCAGGGCTGGCAACAATAGTCCGGCGAGTATCGCTATAATGGCGATCACCACCAGCAACTCGATCAGCGTGAAGCCCTTGGCCAAGCGAGTCGAGTCCGTCCGGGATAGCACTTTCATGGGCAGTTGAACGCGTTCAGACTAGGTACCGGTTTCACCTTGGTCAAGTCGGCACCGGCCGTTATTCTGCCGCGCATGACCGAAAATTCCGGCACCGGCCAAACGCAATCCTCTGCGAGGTACCTGCTGCTGCTTGTCGTGGTGGTGCTGACCCCGGTCATCCTCACTTGGCTCATCAGCGCAACAAACCAGGACGATGCCGACTTCGACCAGTTGCTCAATGCCGGTAAAGCCCACTACGAGGCCGGCCGTGCTAAACAGGCCATCAACGCCTTTGCCGGTTCACTCAAGTTCAAGCCTACCGAAACCGATCTACTGCTCAACCTGTCCAACTCCCACCGCCTGGCTAACTCCCCGACCCAGGTCATCCAATTCGCAAAGGAAGCCCTGGCCATTGATGCGAATCTCGGCGCAGCGCATTTCCTGATCGGCTGCGCGCATCTGCGGCTCGGTCAAAACACCGAGGCCATCCAGGCGCTGCAGCAGGCCTACGACATCGACAACACCGTGGACGCGGTGGGCTACCTGCTCGGCAAGGCGCAGCTCGCAGCCGACAATGCCGAGGAGGCTGTCGTGTTGTTCGAGGAACTGGTTTCGTTCGAGGAAAGCCACCTCGGCGCAGCCTATGCCTGGAGCGAGGCACTCACGGCGGCCGGCCGGCCCGATGAAGCCAAGGGCGCGATGGAGCTGCACCAGAAACGCATCGCCGGTAAATCAATGCCGAATGAGCCGGGCGAATGGGAAAAATGCCTCTACACCGAGATCCTCATCCCGTTCAAGCTAGTGCAGCCGGACGTCGACGGCATCGCAGTCACGTTCGTCGATGATACCTCCCGCGCCTTTGCCGGCAACGCCGACCAGTTCGACGGGCCGTTCGGCGTGATCGACTTCAACCACGACGGCAACAACAGCCTATTCGTCCGCACCCGCACCAACACCTTCCGCACGCTGCTAAACACCAACGCCGTCTTCACGCCGGTCGGTTTCGAGTTCCCTGGCATCGAGGATGCCCGCTACTCGCGCTGCCTCGTCGGCGACCTGAACAACGACCGGTTCGACGACGTGCTGATGCTTGGCAACCTCGGTTCACACGCCTACCGGTTCGCAACCAACGGCATCGCGAGAGATTTGTCCAAGTTCTCCAAGCTCGAATCGCTCAAGGCCGTGGACGGCATCATCGCCGACATCGACTTCACCGGTAAGCTCGACCTGCTCGCTATCCAACCCGGTGACGCCGGTCTCAAGGTTTTCCGTAACCTCGGCAGCATATATTTCAAGGACATCACCAAGACCTCCGGCATCCCGACGCAGATCACCGGCGCACTCAAGCTCGTCATGGATGACTGGAACAATGACGACATGCTCGACCTGTTCATCCCGCGTGCGAGCGAATCGCCGATGTTCCTGCAAAAAAATCGCGGCGCAGCCCACTCGCCGACCAACACCCTCGCCTCCCTCCCGGAAGCCACCGCGCTGGCCACCGGCGACCTGAACAACGACCTGCGCACCGACCTCGTCTGCCTGGCCAACGGCCAACTCGAGATCACCTTCAACGGACTTGAGGAAAAACAGATGCTCCCCCTAGCCAAGGGCGTCACAGCGATTCACTTGCTTGATTACGACAACGACGGGTGGCTCGACCTCTTCGCCACTGGCAACGGCGTGCAGGGTTTCCGCAACCGCGGTAGCGCCGGTTTTGCCGACAGCACAGCCGTGCTTGGCCTGGGCACGCTCACCGGCCAAGTCACCCAACTCGCCGCCGCCGACATCGACCGCGATGGCGACTCCGACCTGCTGATCGCCCACGAGTCCGGCCTGAAATATCTCCGCAACGACGGTGGTAACGCCAACCGGCAGCTGAAGATTCGTCTCTACGGCAACCGCTCCAACGCCAGCGGCATCGGCATCCAAATCGAGACCACCACCACCGGACTGCGCCTCAAGCGCACCGCCCACTCGCTGCCTATCGAGATCGGCATCGGCAAAAACGAGATGCTCCAATCGCTCAACGCCCGATGGTTCGACCTCTCCCTTTTCAATCTCGACGTGCAGGTGAAGCGCGACGAGATCATCACCCTCACCGAGTTGATTTTGCCGACCGGTTCCTGCCCATACCTTTACGCTTGGGATGGTGAAAGGTACCGGTTCGTCACCGATCTGCTTGGCGCTTCGCCGCTTGGCCTGCCGGTCGCCGAGGGCGTTTACATTGAGGCCGACCCGGACGAGATCGTGTGGATCGGCGACGAGTCCAACTTCAAGCCGATCGACGGCAATTACCGGCTGCAGATCACCGAGGAACTCCGCGAAATCCTTTACCTTGACGAAGCCAAGTTGCTGGCCGTCGACGTGCCAAACGGCACCGAAGTCCACTCGACGAACAAGCTTCGGCCAAGCGGCCCATACCCGCCCGCCGGGCTCACCGCCCTAGCCAAACGCACGACGCTCCACCGGGCCAGGCGCAGTGACGGTCTCGACGTCACCGCCGCGCTACAGGCCAACGACGAGCAGTGGGTGTCTCCGGTCGAGCTTCGCCTGCCGCAGTTGCGCGGCTTGGCCAAGCCGTACTCGATCGAACTCGACTTCGGCCCGCTCGATGCCGATGCACCACTCGCCCTGGCGATGACCGGTTGGCTACATTTCGGCGGCGGCATGGCTAACATCGCCGCCTCGCACGACGCCAATTTGCCGTTCCCCTTTCCCACCCTCGAGGCGCAACTCGCCGACGGCAACTGGCAAAAAATCGATGTAACTGTCGGCGCGCCGGTGGGCAAAACTAAAACCATCGTCGTCAACTTGGCCGGCAAACTGCCGAACGGCACCAAGCAGCTTCGCCTCTCGACAGCGTTCGAGATTCACTGGAACCGAATCGCTCTTTTTGAAAAAACGGCGTTACCATCCATCGCTGAGATGCACTCAACCACGACCGATCTGCACTGGCACGGCTACGGCGCGAGAGAGGATTTGCCAAGCCACCTGCCGCTGACCCCAATTCACGATCAGACCAGCGACACGCCGAACTGGCGCATCACCCCCTCCGGCTGGGTCACTCGTTACGGCGATGTCGGTGAACTCGTCGCTAGCAAGGATAACCAACTTGCCCTGATCGCTGCCGGCGACGAACTGACACTCGACTTCGAGGCCGCCAAACTGCCCAGCCAACCGCCCGGCACCACGCGCCACTTTTTCCTGTTTACCAGCGGCTGGGACAAGGACGCCGATTTCCACGTTACCCAAGGCTGGACCGTCGGACCGCTACCGTGGCACGGCATGGATGCCCAGCTTTACGGCCGCGAATCCCGCCCCAGACTCAATGACGGCTGGATCAAAAAATACAACACCCGCTGGGTCGGCCCACGTCCGCTCCGCAAGCAGGCAAAGTTCACCCAAGTCAAGTGAATCGACTGATTCAAACTTCTATTTTGCTGACCATCGGCATGACATTGGCAGCTGCCGACTCACTTGATCGGATTGCCAATGTCTACATTAAGGACGGGTTGAACCTCCGACCCCTCGAGTTCAGTATCACCGCCACCGGCCTAAAAACTCACGGCGACAAAAAAAATGAGGCGCGCACGGACCGATTTGGGGACACGCCGCAACTGCCGGATGGCCGCATCCTCCTGAAGCCAACCGGCGGAGCGATTAACCAGACATATGCATGGGACTACAACGCCTCGCGCCCAGGCAAGTATTGGGTCGAACTCGTCTACAGCTTAGTCAAAGGCGATAGCACCGCCGTGCCTAACATTAGCGCGTACCGAATTCCAACACGTCTCGAAGCCACCGGCGCGACCAACCGCTTCCGCAACGTCACCCTCGGCAAGGTTTATTTTGTGCAACCCGGCGAGCAGAAGATTGGCCTCAAGTTTCGCGGTGACACGCCACGGGTACGCGCCCTCATCCTGCGGCCTGGGCCAGAAGGAGAGTCGATTGGCCAGGCGCTCGACCGCTCGATGCTGCTGCACGCGCGCGACGCGACCATCCACGGCACCAAGTTACAGTACGAGACCAAGCCGCACAAAAACACGGTCGGCTACTGGGTAAACGTCTCGGACCAGGTTTGCTGGGACTTCACCGTGACGAGCGGCGGCATGTTTGATGTCGAAATTCACCAGGGCTGCGGTAAGGGCCAAGGCGGCAGCCGTGTCGCGCTAGAAGTCGGCGGCCAACAACTGGGGTTCACCGTGAAGGACACCGGCCATTTCCAGAACTTCGTAGCGTACAACATCGGCACCGTGAACCTAGCCAAGGGCAAACATCGTTTTTGGATTAAGCCGGTAAAGAAGGCGCGAAATGCCATCATGGACGTGCGCCGGATACGGTTGACCCCGATCAATTAACCCACGTCAATCATGAACGAAACGAACTCCGTCACTTCCACGAACGCAGTTGGAAACATCGTCGATTCAATCAAGGACTCCGACTCCTTATTTGAGGGACTGTTGACTTACTTCACCAACCTTGAGGCGATCGATCACATCACGTTCACCATTAATCTGCTGATCCTTATTTTCGGTAAGCAAATTATTAGCCATCTGAGTGTCCAGACAGTCGGCGCGGCCCCGTTCCAGCTGCGGTTGCTGAGGATTTTAAACGCGGTTCTCTTTTTGGCGTATTTTTGTGCTGTAGCCTTCCAGTTCCAACTTGGTTCCAGCATCAGCCATACCGGGTTGCTGGTGTTGCTGACATATCTCATCTGGCAATTCACCCATTCATTGATCCTCAAAAAATATGGACGCAAGCGTGAGGTTGAAGGCACTTCCATTTACGTGGAATCGTACACCTCAAACAACCTAAAACTAATTGCTCTGTTACTCCTCGGGATTACTGCAGGATTAATCTTCCTAAACATTTGGAAACTCGAAAGTTGGCTTCAAACCACCAGCTTTATCGGGGCATTGGCCGTCCTGATTTTTACTACAAAGGATTATTGGCTGAAGGATTTCATCAGCGGTATCATCGTCATCAGCAACGGTAATGTCGAACGGGGGGATGTCATCCGCATCCCCGACGAAAACATCCTCGCGATCGTGCTCGAGACACGCGCCACACTGACCCTGTTGCGCGATATCATCCGCAACCACAATATCACCATCCCCAATTCACTGCTACTGAACAAACAGGTCGAAATAATCTCCACCGACTCCCGAAAAGGAATCTACGACTACGTCGAGTTCAACATCGGCTACGGGACTACCTCGGAGGCAGTCGAGGCCTATTTGCTCGATGTGTGGAAAACGGCCTGCAAGATTACTGCTGCCATCAACCCCGAGCGGGAGGGCATCATCAAGCTGATTGACAACGACGACCACGCCGTGACATGGCGACTGCTTTACAATCTCAAGGCCGAGCACGAGATCATCAACACCCGCAATGCAGTGAAGTTAGCGGCGTTCGAACTTCAGGGTGAGCATGGTGTCAAACTGGCCACACCGCTGACTCACACCTTCCCTGGCGGCGCACCGAAAGAGGCTCAGTAAAGCCCCAGTGTCTGGAGCACCGCACGGACGCGGGGTACTTCATGCGTTCGGAACAGGTCGGTTCGACCAAGAGCGGCGAGTACGGAAAAAAACGGCTCGGCGCTCCGCACCTCGTCCCCGAAACACTCGACCGCATGCGGCAGGGCATTGCACACCGGCCAGCCCAGTTTGCGCAGCCGAAAGACGTTCAGGAAGATTTTCATCTGGTGCCGAATCCGCACCGAACTATCCTGCAAGTTCCCGTAGTAAAAACCTAGCCCGGGATCAACAAAGCCCTTAGCCAAGCCGCAACGCCCGGCCGTTTCGATCTCACGCGAAAAGTAGTCAGCCATGCGCGGGATAGGATCGTCGTCGAGCGGAATATTGCCGACTTCGCGGACGTTGTCGCCGGCAACATAGCAAACAATCACTGCCGCATCGTGCTCGGCAGCCAGGCCGTAGATCGTTTCGCTATCCGCCGTGCCAGTGAGGTTCAGCACCTTGGCACCCGCCTCGAGGCAGGCCTTGGCAACCCCGACATCGTAGGTTTCGGCGGAGATGATGACGCCCTGCGAGGCGAGTTGTTCGATCACCGGCAGGAGTTTTTGCTGCTGCTCGATGGCATTGACCCGCTGTGCTTGACCAAGCGTTGATTCCGCGCCTATGTCGATTATGGTCGCCCCCTGAGCCCTCAATGCACTCCCCCGCTCAACTGCCGCCTGGACACTGGTACAGATGCTCTGACGATACCATGAGTCGGCGGAGAGATTGATCACCCCCATAATCGCCGGTTGCGCCGGGGGGAAAGCTACTTGTCCGGCAATGTCAAATGGACTTACCTCGGCCTCCAGGTCGGCGGCATGCTCCGCGGCGATGGCGGCCAAATCCTTGAGACCAAGCATGCTCAGGGTTTCTTGGGTGTCTCCTGCTTGACCCTTAACGCGTCCAGCTTAGCCTGCCAAAGTGACATTCCAGGTAGCTCCTTGGCCAAGCGCGAGTAAACTTTCCGCTCCTCCTCCGCGCGCCCAAGCCGCCTGGCCAGACGACCGGCCATCAGTCCTGCTTCCTTCACCCAAAATGGATCCAGCTTCTCGTTGGCCGAGCGGAGGTTGCCGCCAAACACAATCTCCATGCACTGCTCGAGCGAACGTTTCCGGAGTTTTTCCCGCTCCTCCGTCTCACCGGCGGCCTCGGCCAGCTTGTCGAGTACATGCGCCAACCCAAGGCCCGCCTGGCTGCGGGTGGTTACGTCGGCGGATGGCAGTTCGGTCACTGTTCTGTAAGCCTCCATTGCCGAGTCAAGATTGCCCAGTTGCAAATGACAATCGCCTATTCGGCCCCAGGCGGACGGATTGAGCGGGCTATTGGACATCTCGTTCGCCACGCGCTGATAGTGCGGCAACGCATCGAGCAAGTTCGTGGGCGTGCGACCGGTCTGGTCGGCGGCCACATCTCCCAAGTAAAACTCTGCCCGCGCCAACTCGGCAACCGGTGCGTTGGTGGCGTTGACGACCGATGCCAGCAGCAGCTCGGCGGCGGCGTGTTCCTGCCGAAAGAACGCCGAACGACCGGCGCTGAGCCGCGCTTCCCACTCCATTCCGTGGGCGTTAGCCAGCAGGTTGGTGTTCTCGAAAAGTCGGCGATAACCTTGCTCGGCCTCGATGAATTTACCGGACTGGAACTGGTGGTCGGCGATCCACTTCTGCGCCACCGGCGCGAGTTGGTTGGTCGGGAAGCGTACCACATAATTGGTAAACAATTGAAAAGCCCTGGCCGAGTTGCCGGCCTGATGATTCAGCCAGGCGCGGTCGAACTCCGCCTGCGCCAGTGCAGGGTGCGCCGGGTAGTTGGTCACCCAGCGGGCGTACTCGAGAATCGACGACACCCAACTGCCATCCATGACATGCGTCCGCGCGATGGCCAGTTGTGCCTCGGGTAGCAGGGTGGATTTCGAGAACACCTTGGCGAACGAAGCCAGCACGGTACGCGACTCGGACGGTTTACCCTGCCCGTTCAGCGCCTGTCCGTAGAGCAGCAGGCTGCGGTCGCTGTAAAAACTGCTCGGGAACCACTCGATCAGGTTGCTCACGGCCTGACTTGCACTGGGCAAATCGTGCCGCTCGACGCCGCTTCGCACTATTTGATAAAGCGCCTGGTCTACGAGCCGGTTGTCGAATCCGACGGTGTTGGTGGCAATGCTGATCGCCGCCCAGTACTTGCTCGAAGCCGCGGCGTAGTCCGCCTTAAGAAACAAGCAGTCGGCTACTTTGAATTGTGCGATGGCTTGCTCCCTTGATTTGGGCAACCCGGTCACAGCGTTCGAATAAGCCTGCTGCGCCAAACTCAGCTGAAAGCCCTTGCCGGACAGGTTCCCCCACTCCCAAAGCGCCCAGCCACGCCCAAGCCACGATTTACCCATCAAATCCACATCTGCGTCGCCCTTCAGAATGACGTCAAAATGCCCCAACGCCTCGCTGAGTAGGTTGGTGGAATTGAGTCGGCTCGCATCCGGCAACTCGTAAAACTGCCGTAACCGTAGCTCGCCTAGAGTGAGATGCGACAGCCCGGTCGCGGGATCGCCGGGGTGGCGGATGAACAGGCGCTGCAACCGCTGGACCGCATTGCTCAGCTGGTTTTCTTCAACGTAAAGATCAACAATTTTCAGCAGCGCCGAACGGCGCCAGTCAGGCGGAACATTGGTGGCCAGATTCTGCTCGTACAGCACAACAGCGGCGTCCAGCTGGCTCATACGCCGCAGCACATCGCCGTGAAAATCGGCCGACCGGGCTGCAAACACTGGATCGGCAATTCCCTTAGCCAGTTGCACCAGATTCGTGGCACCATTCAAGGCACGGTCAAGTGTAGATTCACTGAGGTACACCGAAGTCAGCGTATAATGCTTCTGCCAGTACCGATCCGGCGACAGTCCCGTGTCCGGCA
>JAKUOU010000105.1 GCA_022451065.1 Pedosphaera sp.
ATGTGATCCTGCTAGCCCGCGATGGTTGCAACTGGTGGGGTAACGATGCCGAGAGCCAGGCCATCATCGTCAATGTCTCGGGTGACACTCCGGAGATTGCGGCCAGTGTTCCCGTCAAGGGTTACATTCGTGAGAGTCGACTGGTGGGAACGGCCCTGTACATTGCCTCGCAGGTTTATCGCCAATTTGAGGAAACCAAGCCAGGTTCGGATGTAGTTTCTTTCCGGTGGGAATACGGCACACAGGTCTCGTCGTTCGACCTGGAAACCCCGGCTAAGCCAGTCGAGCGCGACTCGCTGTTCTATAGCGGCTACAACAACGATATTTATGCTACCGACAAATTCCTGTTTGTCTCCACGGCGGTGCCTCAACAGTATTACAAGACCGACCTGCGCTACATCGATATTTCCGCGCCGGATGGTACGATGGAGGAGGCGGCAACAATCCGTACAGCAGGCCGCGTGGCAGACAAATTCAAGATGCGCCTGAGCGGCGACACGCTCGCGGTTATCTCGGAGGAATTGAATCGCAACGCCAACGACAATCGTAATCGCTGGTTGACCACGCTCGAGACGTTCAGTCTGGCCAACCCATCCAAGCCAGAAGCACTCGGTGAGTTGAGCTTGGCCAAGGGCGAACGCCTCTTCGCCACGCGCTTCGACGCCGAACGGGTTTACATCGTTACTTATGAGCGGATTGACCCATTGTGGATTGTTGATCTGTCCGATCCGCGCAAACCGGAGATCAAGGGGGAACTGGAGGTGCCGGGCTGGTCCACCTACATTCAACCGCTGGGGGATCGCCTGGTCTCGATCGGCGTCGATGATACGGACAACTCACGCCGGGTGGCCGTGTCGTTGTTCGACGTGAGCGACGTCACCAAGCCGAAGCTATTCGACAAGGTGACCATGGGTGATCGTTGGTCCTGGAGCGAGGCGCAGTACGACGAAAAGGCATTCACCGTGCTGCCGCATGCCGGGTTGATCCTTGTGCCGTACCAGGGGCATGAGGCCGGCGGTGGTTATGCCAAGAATGTTCAAATCATCGACCTTAATGAAAAGACGCTAAAGAAGCGGGGAGTCATTGAGCACGCACTGCAGCCGCGCCGTGCTACCGAGTATCAGGATTTTATTATGTCGATCTCCGGTCAGGAATTACTCTCGGTGGACGCCACCGATCGCGACAATCCAGTCGTGAAGAGCGAGGTCGAACTAGCGTGGACCGTCGACCAGGTCATCCCAACGGGCGATTATCTGTTGCAGTTGGCTAAGGGCTCCAACTGGTACTTCGGCGAGCAGGGCGGACCGTCCATCCGGGTGGCATTGCAGGGTGATACCGATACCGCGCTTGGCCGCGTGGTTTTGCCGGAGACGGCCTACCTCTCCGGCGCCTCGGTTAACGGTGATAAGCTATACCTGTTGCAAACCCAGGATTTCCAGTCTGCCAATCCGAAGCCTGTCCCGGAGAAACCCGAGGATGGTGGCGAGGATGGAGATGGGGAGAAGCCTGAGCCGGAAGAGCCCAATCCCAATGTTTTCCTGACGGTGATCGACTTGGCCAATCTGCCGGAGTTGACAGTGCTGGGTGAACTGGCCCTGGTTGACGAGCAGATGGGCTGGAGCAACGAGTTCAAGGCCAATTGGCCAAGCGATGGCAAACTGCTCTGGTCCAATGCCGGGGGGTACCGGTATTGGGGTTGGCGCGGGGGGCCGATGATCGATGATGGAATGCTGATGGAGGGGGATGTTTGGTGGCCCGGTTACGGCGGGACCGCAGGGCAGTTGCTCTGCTTCGATGTCGGGGCCGCCGCTAAGCCGAGCTTGGCCTCGTCCGTCAACCTCTCGGTGGAACAGAGTGAGGATGGCAAAAACAAATACGCCAATCGTTGGAACTTCAGCGAGGCGATCCTCAACGACAACGGTCTGGTTTACCTGAGCAGCCAGCACACCGAGTACATTGAGTTGGAACCGGAGGAAGAGCCTAAGCCCGACCCCAAACCCGATCCCGGTGAGATCGAGCCGATCGATTCGGAGAGCGACCTTGGCCGGGCGTTGGTCAAGGCGGCGATTGCTCTACTCGGGGATGAAGGTCTGGAGTTGGTGGATGTGATTGCCTTGGACCGCGTCAAGCTGGAGGACAGTCAATTCATTGAGGTGGTTCTTCACGCCGAGGATGCGGATGGGAATGAGATGATGGTGCAGGCCGAAGTGGAGCAGGTCGATGACGCCAGCTTTGAGATACTCAACGTTGACATAGTTGAGTATCAGACGATCGAGAAGCCCGAGCCGGAACCAAATCCGCAGCCGAGAGGGTACTGGATCACCAGCTACGAACTGCACGTGGTCGATTACACCGACATGTTCAATCCGGTGGTACGCAAGCCGGTATCGATTCCCGGGACACTGATCGGCACGTCGCACGGGGGCGCGCTTCTCTACACCCAAGGCGCACACTGGACGGACGACCATAAGTGGGATGGCTACTGGCTTGACGCCAGTTCGTACGATGGTCTAGAGGCGTACCTTGTCGATTCTGTCGAGCAACCCAGCAGTTGGCCGCAATCGTACAAGGTCACCGGCGATGGCACGCTGTATATGACCTTTTCCGAGACAGAAAAAGGCGAACCCACCCAGGGCGGCGAGTCGAAGTACATCACGAATTTTTACATACAGTCCCTCGCACTCGACGAGACCGCCAAGTTTGTCTTGCTGGATGAGATTGAGTTGAAAACCGGTATCCAGCAACTCGCAGACATCGGCGGACGACTCGTGGGGCAGGACAATCAGCGCATGCTGCACCTGTTCGATACCGCCAACCCTGAGTCGCTTTCCGTCGCTGGGCAGGGTGGATTGGATGGTTGTCTGTGGTTCAATCTGAGCGGCGTCGCCGGCGACATCGAGTCTGGCCTGTGGCTGCCGCTCGGCTACTACGGCGCGGTGAGGATCGACTGGGAAGACTAGGCCAAGCGCAAAATTTCACTCGCCGTCCCGGAGTTGCTCGTTGATATATGGCAGGTACACTGCCCGGATGTGCCGGGCCAGGTCCTGCGCGGTTTTTTCCGATCGATGTGCCACGAGACCTCCATTTACCAAATTGGCTTCGAATGTATTAGTCCCATGTGCCTTCTGGGCATCGTGAAACTCTTGCTCGGTTAACTGTTGACCCTGCTTTAGCGGCGTGCCGCCAGGGTTCTGCACGATATACTCAAGCGGAGGGGATACTCTCTCAAAATAGCGTTTTGCTTCTTCGTATTCCCCGATGTGCATCTTGTGCCAGCCCACGTTGGCCACTGTCAGGTAGCCGTTGCGGTCGAGCTGCTCGGCTCTGTCAAAGTATTCTCCGGCCTTGTCCGTTTGGCCGAGCTGATCCAGCGCCATGCCCAGCCGCGCGTACGAGTAGGCATCGTATGGGTTGAGCACGATGGCCTGCCTCAGCCACGCGGCCGCCTTTTTCAACTCCACCTTTCTCGCTGTGCTACCTGAGTCGGCGGCGCGCCGCCGGTGGATTTCGCCCAGCATTCCGGCAGTCTCGAAGTTGTTAGGCTCGATTTGCAGCGCTTTCTCTAGGCCCTTCACCTGTTCCGGAAATGACTCAGCCGACTGTGATGCTTCTAGCCGGGCATACTCACGCGTCTGGCCAAGCGCCTCGCTCATTAGCAGGACCGCCACGCCGCCAACCGCCACGGTCAGGGTCAGACGCACTGGCATTCGTACGGCTACCCAGTACCGTTCTGTGGCGAATCGGATGTACGCCGCCAGCAGTCCTGTCAACGTCGCGGCCAGCATGGCGTTGGAGGGGATGTGCAGGTTGAAATCGACAAACGAATGCAGCGCGATTGAGCCTAGACCAACCGTGCTGCCCAGCACGAACGCCGCGCGGTTGCTGGTCTTGGCCGAGAGGTCACTAGAGGTGCGCTGCGAGTATTTCCAGCTTTTGATGATCCCGTGAACCATCGTCCCCAACATCAGCCCGGCCAGCAGCATGCCGATCAATCCCCAGTCCACCAGCGTGTTGAGATAATCGTTGTGCACCCTCACCGGTCGCGATTGCAGCCGCTCCGGCCGGTACTTCGGGAAGTGGTGGTCGAAATGCCCCGGCCCGACGCCCAGTAACTTCTCCTCCTTCCACACCGCAGCCGCAGCTCCCCACAACTCGGTGCGAGAGCCGACGTGCTCCATCGTCCCTGGTTTGTTGATGTTCCGCAGTCGATCTTGGGCAAAAGGTGATAGTAGCAAAAAACCGGCTATGACTCCCAACACAATGCAGGTCAGCAGAATTCCTCGCAGTCGAAACTGCTTTCGCCAGCCTAGCACTGCGACGATGGCGGCCAAGGCCAGGCTGGTTGATATCCAACCGCCGCGCGACATGCTTACTGCCACGCCGCCCGCCAGGAGCAGGGCCGAGTAGCCGAGCAGGATGCGCATCGGTTGGCTGATGCGGCCGGTCAGCACTGACGCTAGGCAAAGCGGCAGCAGCATCCCGAGGAAGCCGGCGAAATGGTTAGGGTTGATGAACGTGCCGGAGCCGCGCCCCTTGTACTGTTCCGGTCGGGTGAAGTGCCAGACATGCTCCGCCTCCACGATCATCTGCACGATGCCATAGACGGCGATCGCCGCTCCGGTAAACACCAGCATGTACAGCGCGATTTGAGTCCATTCCGACTTGTGTAGATTGTTCAAAGCCACGAAAAACAGCAGTGCATAGACCAGCAGGCGCAGCACTTCGCGGCGGGCTGTGTACTCGACATCGGCCTGCACGTAGTGAAAGAGCGCGTACCCAAGAAAGAGCAGAAGACACCAGCCGACCGGCGGAAAAAGCAGGCGATTGCGGTGTGGCTCAAGCCAAGTGCGGGCCACCCAGAGCAGGCCCGAGGCAGCCACCAGCCATTCCACCACCACGAACTCAAGCGTCCGGACTGCCCCGGTGGCCAATGCAGAAAAGACGAGCGCAGACAGTACCAGTCCAACGATGCCCTTCTCGCAACAGCTATCCAGTGTTCTCCGGATCACAAGACGGTTGATTTAACGGATCGACACCAGTTTGTAAATGGCGGGGGTCAATGTTTTTTTCCTGGCAGCGGGAGGTGGGTGGCAAAAAAACGGTCCATCATCGATTGGCAGTAATCGTTGACCGGTTTGGCGATGTCCATCGTGTGCGGCCAACCGTCGAGACGGCCGTAAGCGTGAGGAATCTTCAATCGCTTGAGGTGAGCCGCCAAGGAATCCGATTGACCGACGGGAACAGTCTCGTCAATCGTCCCGTGGAGGATCAGTGTGGGCGGATCGGTTTTGTCCAGGTGAAATCGCGGTGACGATTCTCGGTACAACTCCGGGGCCTCCTCGAACGATTTGCCCTGCAGGAAACTTCTCACCGAGTCATCGTCCTTGGCAATCTGTGTGGTCATGTCGTACACGCCGTAAATATTGACCACCGCACTCACGCGGCTACTGACACCCCTGTTGCCGCTCTCTCCCTCGAGCTCGGGATCATTCGAGTAGCCCAGCATCATCGAGAGATGTCCGCCCGCCGAGCCGCCGACCGCGGCAATCTGATCAGGATTGATCTTGTATTTTTTAGCGTTGGCACGGAGCCAGCGGATGGCGCATTTACAGTCCTGTACTGCCGCCGGGAACGGCGCCTGGCCGCTCAGCCGGTATGAGGCTGTCGCGACCACGTAACCCTTTTTGGCATACGCCGCCGTGTAGAAATGGTAGTCCTGCCGCTTGCCACTTTTCCACGCCCCACCGTGGATGAAGAGTAGTGCCGGCACCGGGTTGGCGATTGTTGCCGGCCGGTATAGGTCGAGTTGCAGGGAGTGGCCGTCGGCGTTGCCGTACTCGATGTCCCTTTCCAGTACGACGCCGTCCGGCAGCGACACGTCCCGGTCGATGATCTCCAGTTTCCCGTTGCCGAACGCCACCATGATTTCCAGCTTCGACTTGTAGCCGGGAGGCGGCACAGGGGCATCCTTCGACTTGGTTTCTACATCGGCAAAAACAGACCCCACGGCCAAGCCCCAAGCCAGACTAATCCAATGCAATCGAGCGGTCATCACGGAGGGGTTATACGTGTCATCACCCGATAAAGTCACGCCTACTCCGCAACCCGGTTTCAACCATTCAATTGACGAGCAAACAGACCCAGTCCAAGCTTGGCCAAGCGCTGTGAATCGGTTGCCCCTCCAAATCTGTTTCGTTGTCATATTTGCCGCTTGGCCAACCGCTTGGGCGCAGCAGATCGAGTGGCCGGCGGCCCCGGAGCGGACGGTTTGGCTCGCAGCCAAGCATGGGGCGTTCGGGAACGGTCAAGTCGCTTCCATGCCGATCGACGCCTCGACGGCGACGAAGCTTGGCCAAGCGATCGAGCGCTTGGCCAGGGAGCAGGGTTACTACGGCGACGGGTTGGTCCTGCGTTTTTTGCCGGGCGAATACGAGACCAACGGGATAAGGGTGCGCCCCCGCTGGCATGTGGTCGGTGCCGGTGCTGGCAGGACAACAATCAAGCTCGTGCCGGGTGCACGGCATCGAAAGATCAAGTCATCCTATTACAGCGTGATCAGCGGCGGCTGGGGGCCGCAGCGCCTGGTAAGGCGCGACTTCGACAACCTACGTATCGCCGATCTCTCGTTGGATTGCAATTGGAGCGGTATGAAGGCGGTGCTCGGAGCGAGCCTTAAAAAAACGTCCGGCGTCGATCTGCTAGTCCGGGAGGCATTGGTCGAACGGGTTCATGTGAGTGGCTTCGGGGCGCAGGGCGGCCGCCCGTCGTGGCGTGAGGTGTTCCCTATTCGCGTGATCTCCGGCATGGCCGACAACTCGGAATTGCCGGGCTACCGCGACTCGATCATCGAGATTCGCCGCTGCATCGTCGAGGACTTCGTCATGGGGCCAAGCGCCGGGACGGATTGGCCTTACTGCACCGGCATCATGGTCAGTCACCGCGGCGCCGATGCGGCGAATGGACGGCTCAGCGTGCTCGTGCATCACAACGAGATTCGGAATGTCACCAACGGCATTGCGCTGGGCGGGGCGTTTTTGCAGCGGGCACAGTTTTACGAGAACACGGTGACGAACTGTGGCATCGGGTTCAATTTCGACACCGGTGGAAACCGCGGCGTGGTGATCCGCAACAACCGTTTCATCGACTGCGTTGGTGGCGGGAGCGTGAACGATGGCAAGGCGTTCGAGATTCGAGACAACACGTTTCGTTTGATCGCGCCGAGCGCTCCGCGTTTTGCGTGGTGGCACAACGGGATGCGGCTTTGGGATTACACGCGAGGCATCTTGGTGGAGGGTAACCGGTTTGTTTTCGACGGCGAATCCAAGCCGGGCGCACGAGGCATATTGCTGCACGGTAAAAGTGTCGGGCTGCGGACTTTCAAAGATGATGCAGGCGAGTGGCAGAGTGAAATTGATCCAAACCGCTTTCGCAACAATAGCTACTCCGGGTTGTTGCCGAACCTGGCCGGACCACAGAAGCCGGGCCAGCCCATGCACCTTGTTGTCGCCGACCGGTCGGTTCACCTGACAGGTGATGGAGTGCCGTTCACGTGGCTGGACGACTAAGCTATGTCAGTCGCTGGTTGTGCCGTCCGGGAGCGTGGTCTTGTGAAGGATGAGGCCTTCGTGATCAGCCAGCTCGAATCCGGTGGCACCCTGTAGATTGGCCAGCGTGAGGTTCGCTCCGGCTAGTGTTGCATGATCGAGCTTGACGTTCCGCAAATCGGCACCGGTGAAATTGCACCTGGCCAGGTTGCGGTTTTGCCATTCTACACCGCGCAAATCCCATCCGGAAAAATTGCGACCGGCCAGCGTCACTTCCGGTGCACCATCGATATACAACTGAATGAGCAGTTGTCGTTCGGGCGAGTCAGTTTTCACGGTGCCATCCGGCAGGGTGGTACTGTTGTAGATCGTCCCGGGGAAGTGATGCCACGGTGCGATCGTCGCGCCGGTGAGATTGGCGTCGGTGAGGTTAACGTTGCCGAGCACCGCCTCGGCCAGGTTTGCGTCGGTGAGATTTGCGCCGGTGAGGTTTGCGCCGTCGAGCTTGGCCAGAGCTAGGTCGGCGTTAGCCAGGTTAGCCCCGCGCAGGTCAGCACCACGGAGGTCTGCCGCGACCAGATTGCTCTTGGCCAGGCTGGCTTTTGGCAGGATGACCTGCGAGCGGACACGAAAATATTGGGGTCCGGTAGAGACGTTGACGGTGCGTTTAGCGTCGACCGGGTTGAGGTCGAGACCGCCGGTTCGCGCTTGGCCAAGTATTTGCCAATGAATGAGATCGGTCGATGTCTCGAGTTGGGTTTCGGGGATGATTCGAACGGAATTTGGCTGTGTGATCGAGCCGGCTCGCCACGACAATTCCAGCGGAACAGTTCTCTCGACAGTCAGCCGGATATCTGCCGTCTGTCCAAGCGCTATGCCCAGCAGCATCGCCGTCGCAAAAACAAATCCCTCCCGGCTTGGCCAAGGAGGGATCTGCAAATGTTTTTCTTGCCGGTCAGATGACCTCATGCAGCGGTTGGGCGTTGTTCTCAACCAGGTAGCGCGGGCGGCCGTTCAGGTCGTTCACCGTGGTCGCATTCGGGTCGATGCCCAGGGCGTGATAAAGCGTGGAGTGCACTTCAGCAAAGGTCACCGGGCGATCGCTGGCCTCGCCGCCAAGGCGATCGGTGGCACCAATCACTTGGCCATGGTTCAATCCGCCGCAGGCGAGCAAGCCGCACGAGACACGCGGCCAATGGTCGCGGCCGGCATCCTTGTTGATGGTTGGCGTGCGACCGAACTCACCCCAGCAAACCACGACGACATCCTTGTCCATGCCGCGTTGTTGCAGATCCTCAACAAGGGCAGTGAGCCCCTGGTCGAGCATCGGAAAGTCCTGCCGGCCGCGGTTGAAGTTGCCGCCGTGCCAGTCCCACCGGCTGAAGGAAAGCGACACGCACCGCACACCCACCTCGACAAGGCGTCGAGCGAGCAGGAAGTGATCGAGCAACTTGGGTGCACCGTCGGCTGTCAACTTGGCTGTGCCACGACCGTACCGGTCGCGCAACTTCACATCTTCCTTCCCGAGATCCAGCGCCTCGGCGAGTTTGCCGGAGGTGAGCATACCGAAAGCCTGTTGGTTGTAGGCGTCCATGCCCTCAATCAGGCCCGAGTTATCGACGTCGCGACGGAGTTGGTCGAAGCTTTGCAGAAGTTTTTTGCGGTCACTCAATCGCTCGAGCGTGATGCCGTTTAACGTCATGTCCTCCTTGCCATCGGCGGAGGGCTTGAAGGCCGCATGCGCCGGGCCGAGGTAGCCGGCCTTGCCGGGGTCGCTCCACTGGATGTGGCCGGTCTTGGGCGAGAGGCCGACGAACGGCGGCATGTCCGGTTTCACCGGGCCTTTCAACTTAGATAAAATGGAGCCGATGCTGGGCCAGCCGCCTGGAGGCTGGTTGCGGGGCGAGCGGCCGGTCATGCACTGCTCGGCATCGTGTCCTCCGGTGGCGCCGACGATGGATCGAATGACGGTGAACTTGTCCATCATCCTGGCCATGCGTGGAAACTCCTCGCAGATTTGTAGGCCGGGGACGTTGGTGGAGATCGGCTTGAATTCGCCGCGAATCTCGCGGGGCGCGTCCAGTTTCAAGTCAAACATGTCCTGATGCGGAGGACCGCCCGGCAGGAAAATGTTGATGATCGCCTTGTGCGAGGAGCCGATGCTGGCACGTGCCTCTGCTTCAAGCAGGTTGGCTGTGGTCAGCCCTCCGATGCCCATGGCACCGATCCGTATGAAGTCTCGTCGGGCAATTCCATCGCAAAACCCGCCGCCTCTGCCGCCTGCGCTAATTTTTAGCATGCCTTGACTCCCTCGTCATAAGACTCCCGCCATATTCGGAAGCCCATGTTTTCGAAGAAGGTGACTATTCTGAGAATTTAGTCAAGTAGGAAAGAAGTTTTTTTTTCATCCAGAATCAAAGTGAAAATAACGTAATAATAACGCGTTGGAATGGTTAATCTTTATTGAACCTATTTGATCGACGTTGATCGACGAGGTTTAGACCGAACGCAGAGCGTTTGACTTCTGTGGCGCCCTCCTGAAGCCATGGTCGGGGAAACCGATCGGGAGCATATCAGGGGTTTTAGTTTAAAATAACTGATCTCGCCTATTTTTCACAGGCTTTGTGCCATTCTCGTCACCTAGTGAGGCGGTGGACTCGAAGTTACTGGACTCGCTTTTCATTCGGAATTTATAGGTTTTCCAGAAT
>JAKUOU010000106.1 GCA_022451065.1 Pedosphaera sp.
AAAAAAAACGGGCAGGTTTTTTGCCGCATCCAGCCTGGCTTCTTGCTTTTTCTGACAACACCAAGAATCACGCCATCCAGCGAGGGCGATGGATTCAGACCAAGCTCCTGGGAGGCGTCATCCCGGACACCCCTGTCGAAGTTGATGCTAGATTCCCAGAAGATCCTGCGCTAACGCTAAGAGAAAAGATGCTGGTGGTTCGCAAAGAGGAATGCTGGAGATGCCACCAACGTATGGATCCCCTGGGACTGCCATTCGAGCAGTATAACCTGTGGGGAATGCATCGAACTACTGAACTGGATCGCCCTGTCGACACCACCGGCGAATTGAACGGCGAGGCGGTCGGAGATCCAATCGAAATGCTGCATCGGCTCGCCGATTCGAAACACGTACACCAAGTCTTCTTGCGGCACGTTTTTCGCTTTTTTAGTGGCCGCAATGAAACGCTAGGCGACGCCAAAACCCTGCGTGACATGGAGAGCGCCTATTATAAAAATAAGGGCAGCTTAAAAGCGAGCCTTCTCGAGCTTCTCGTATCCGATTCCTTTATCCATCGTCAAAAACTGCCACCAAAAAAATAATCTACCGTTATGGAAAAGAAAGCCTTCTCTAACAAGTCTGCCGAGAGCAGTCATGCTAGGCTATATAGCCGACATGAATTTCTGCGAGGCCTGAGTTTGTCAGCTGCCGGATCCGTTCTCCTCAATCCGCTAGTCGGGAAACTTTCAGCGGAGGTTGAAGGTCGTTCGCAGCCGACCCGCTTACTCTTCGTCATGGAAGGAAATGGTTGCCCACCCAATCAGGTGCATCCAACAAGCCTAAACCTCACTCCCATTGGTAAGCGTCAACAAACAGTTGAAGAATCTTTCCAAGCCGAGGATCTCCCCAATGCCTTGAAACCGGTCTCAGACTACGCGGACCGGATGCTCATCTTGCAGGGGATCTCCGGCCGCATTTGCGGCGGTGGCCACTCGACCTATTTCGGAGCACTCGGCTGTTTCAATACAAGAGAAGGTAAGCACGTTCTCGGCCCTACTCTGGATTACGAACTAGGTCGCAATAACGAGACGCTTTTCAAGAACATCTCTTTAGGGATCTCGCAAAGATCCCATCTGGATATTGTCTTCAACAGTTCAGCGGCAGGTGCAAACAATCCAATTGGGACGATCTGCAATCCACAGACTGCCTATAAGCGCATGTTTTCGGCCATCGGGGACCAAAAGAACCTGGCAGTCAAAACGCATCTCCTAGATTACGTGAAGGACGATATTCGATCTGTGAAGAGACGGCTGGGCTCAGTTGAAAAAGACAAACTGGATCGCTACCTTTCAGCCTACGAAGAGATCGGCCAGCGCCATTCCACCATTGCCGATCTGGATCCAGAGTTGAAGAATCGCACCGATCCCATCACTGAAAAATACCGCTCTAGCAATCCAGTCGACCGCCTAGAATGTCATTTCGAACTCGCCACCTCAGCCCTAGTTACAGGGCTCACCGACGTCGCCACCATTGCTTCAGGAGTCGGTCATCAGGATTTCTCCATCGTCTTCGACAAGCTCGGCGTCGGCCTTGAGAAACACTCCATCGGACATGCCCTCTACAACAAGGAACCGGTGGCGATCGAAGCCTCAGAGAAAATCCGCACGTTCCACTTCGAGTTGATCGCCCGCATGCTGAAAAAATTGGCCAGCATCCCGGAGGGTGACGGGACTATGCTCGACAATACACTCGTTGTTTACCTCAGCGATGCTGCCAACGAACACCATACCAAATGCGACGAGTGGCCTTATGTGATTCTTGGCGGAAATCCCCGAATGAAGCTGGGCGGGCGCTGCCTCACTTACGCTGATTTTGAAAACAAAGGCCATCGCACGGTCAACGCTATCCACAACACGCTGCTTCATTCATCGGGGCACCCCGTGAATGACTTCGGGTTCAAGATTCCAGGCCTGGATCACGGCGTCCAAGAAGGTCCACTCAGCGAAATCTTCATATGAGCTACTACAGAATTATCAGCGCATTGTTCCTCGCCGTCCTCGGCTGCTCGCTCATGGCCGACGAGAAACCATTGATACTGCGTGGTCAGATCGACGGTAAAGCATTCTCCGAGGTTGGCAGACTCTACGTCGACAATGACAGATTGATCCATTTCAGGACAGACCAACGCCTCTACTACTTTTCTCATATGTATTATATCTGGGACGCGCTAACCAAGGCGGGCGTTGTCGCGGATGGCAAGATCGTTCACCATGATCCCATCCGGATCACCGGTAACTATTCCAAGGCTGCCTACGTTTACAATTTTCTGGAGGAACCGGCGCTCCGCGGTAGCCAGATCGTCTGGATTGACCGCGTCGAGAAAGTCGAGAGCTTGCCCGAGATGGAAGAGGCCTTCAGTTACCTCTTTGATGGCAAAAGCCTCCAAGGTTGGTCCGCGACTTCGAATTGGCAGATAGCGGATAAAGCCTTCTCTTGCTCGCCCCCCTCAACTCGGGTTGCCGAACAATTAATGAGCCACTCCAGCCACACTGATTTCGAACTCTCCTTCGAGTATCGGGGATCTTGGGGCACATCCGCGAGTCTTTTGCTTCGAGCCAACAAGAAGGGAGATGGAATCTCTCTCAGCCTTGATCATATCAACGAAGGGACGGTCGGCTTTCCCAAGTCCGCCGCTGGTGCCTCCCGGCCCTACTCCTTGCACGAAAACCGTGAGAAGCGAGGTGTCGGCGCAACCACGCACTATCATATTCAATATGAGGGACGCCCTGCCCATGATGCTGTGGCCCACAACAAGCTCCTCGAATGCGCCCAACTGAGTGAGTTTCTCAGGGAATGGGACGGTGGTTTTTGGAACATTGTCAGAGTGCGCTGCGTCGGAGCTGATCCGGAAATCACCCTTTGGATTAATGGTTTCCTAATCAGTAAGTTTAAGGCGAACACGGTTGTCCTACGAGAGAAGAATCCTGCTCACATCGGCGCCATCGAGAACTACGAAGTACATCCCTCAGGAGGCATCGGGTTTGCAGTACACTCCATGAAGCACGAGAAACCTGAGTTCCTACTGCGCGAGTTGCGCGTCATGAAGCTGGATAAGAATTGAACAACCGGTAGTCGACAACGGTGCAGATGTGAATGCTATGGATGATCATGGCGAAACACCGCTAGATTTTGCCATCAGTAACGATCTCACCGAAATCGCCGACCTCCTCCGTAAACACGGCGGCAACAAACGAGTGAAAAATTGAAAACTAAGGCGTGATTTAGTTTCAGGCTGAAGATTTTACAGGGGTATCGAGACAATGAAAAATATGAGTTTAGTTGCTGCATTGGCATTGTGTGTGTCGTTTCTCTGTCTGAATGCCAGTCATGCGGAAAAGAAGCCGAATATTATTATGATTTTGGCGGATGATGTCGGGTATGAGGCTCTCGGCTGTTACGGAGGTGAGTCTTATCCAACCGTGCATTTAGATGCTTTGGCAAAGAGCGGCATGCAGGTAATGCATTGCTACAGCATGCCGGTCTGCCATCCGACTAGGGTTGCTTTTTTAACCGGCAAATACCCGACGAATGTTGGCAAGCCGAAATGGGGATCGTTCCCGGCCGAACTAGAGAAGCAAACGGTGGCACACGCCATGAAAGCGGCAGGGTACATGACGGTGGTCACCGGAAAATGGCAACTGGCTTTACTGAAAGATGACCCTCGGCAGCCTCATCGCATGGGTTTTGACGAATACTGTGTTTTTGGCTGGCATGAAGGGCCTCGCTATCACGCTCCGATGATCTATGAAAACGGGACAGTGAAGCGCGAAGCTAAAAAAGATTTTGGCCCGGACGTTTATCGGGGATATCTGGAGTCGTTTATTTCGAAAAGTGTTAAGGTGAAAAAACCATTTTTCGCATTTTATTCGATGGCGTTGTGTCACGACGTCACAGATGATTTGAAGCAACCTGTCCCAGTTTCCCCGAGCGGAAAATATCTAACTTATGCTGAAATGGTCGCAGAGATGGACCGTCAAGTCGGGCTACTGGTGCAGTTTCTTGAAAAGAACGAGCTACGAGACAATACGATGCTGGTGTTCACGACTGATAACGGTACGCCTGCGCGGGTTATCTCGCACCCTGCGGACGGCGGCAGGCTTGTTCGCTTACCAGTGGTTTCCAGGCTCGACGGAAAAAATATTCAGGGCGGCAAAGGGCGACTGGATGATGCCGGCACTCGCGTTCCTCTCGTTGTGAGTTGGCCCTCGGTGATAAAGCCAGGGAGCCAAACAGATGCGCTGGTCGATATGACCGATTTCTTTGCCACAAGTGTTCAACTGGCAGGAGTGAAATCGGGTTATTCGATTGACGGAATAAGCTTTCTGCCGGTGCTGCAAGGCAAGGAGCCCCGGCGAACCTGGGCTTACAGCGAGCACAAGGGAAAGTGGTGGGTTCGAGATCAGCATTTCAAGCTTTACGACGACGGAAAATTCGTGGAGATCAGTGATTCAGAGGCGAGTAAAGAGATTGAAGTTAAGGGAAATTGGACTCCTGAAAAGCGCCTTGCTCTGGAGAATCTCAATAAAGCGAAGCCTCATCGGATTACTCCTTGATGTTGCGCAGATTCATATTTTGTTCGGCTATACAGATCATGACGATTACATGATCAACGGGAAGGCGATTGAATCGCCGGCCTTCTCAGTATTACACGAAGCCAAGCCGACAGTAGAATTGAAAGCTAAATGAGATGAAACAACCCAAGCATATATTTATCCCCATAATCCTATCAGTCGATTTGGGATCGAGTTTTCTCGTAACTTGAATTACATCTCTCCGAGTAGTTAAGCGACCTCTTAGTGAAAAATGATAAATCGGCGGGAGAGCTTTGTCAGGCTGGGTGCCGGATTGGGGGTTACATCGATCGGCTTAGTCGGGTGCAATTCGTTTTCCGGCCGATTGGCTAAACCAAAGAGGAAAGAACTAAAGGCGGATCTGGTTATTATCGGTGGCGGGCTTGGCGGCTGCGCGGCTGCGTTATCAGCCCTTCGCTCCGGCCTGGTGGTAATCATGACCGAGGAGACCGACTGGATTGGTGGTCAGCTAACCTCACAAGGGGTTCCGCCCGATGAACATCGTTGGATTGAATCGTTCGGTTGCACCCGTACCTATCGAAAATTCCGCAGTGCGATCCGGGGTTATTACCGCCGCCACTATCCTCTCACAGACAAGGCGAAGCAGCTAAAGAACCTCAATCCAGGTAACGGTTCTGTGTCCCGCCTATGCCACGAACCGAAGGTGGCCCTGGCCTGCCTTGAGTCGCTACTCGTCCCGTTTGAAGCCAAAGGACAATTGACGCTACTGATCCAAACAAAACCGATTGCTGCTGAATTGGTTGATGACAGTATTCGTGCTGTTGAGGTGGTCAACATGGAGACAGGACATCCGCTTATCTTGACCGGTTCAATTTTTGCTGATGCAACGGAGTTGGGTGACTTATTGCCGTTGGTCGATTGCGAGCATGTCACCGGCACGGAGGGCAAAAAACAGACCGGCGAACTGCATATGCCAGATAAGGCGTCTCCCGGCAATCAGCAGGCGTTCACCATGTGTTTTGCCATCGATCATGTTGACGGAGAGGAACACGTCATAGACAAACCGACTGGGTACGACTTTTGGAGGGGGTATATCCCTAATTTGATGCCCGCATGGCCTGGGCGTTTGCTTGACTTCACCTACACACATCCGTCGAGCGGTTTGCCAAAGCGGCTGGGATTCAATCCCATGGGATCACATAAGGTTGGTGTAATCAATCTCTGGACCTATCGGCGTATCCTTGACCAATCAAACTTTAAGTCCGGGAATGGTTTTAGGGACATCAGTTTGGTCAACTGGCCCCAAAATGATTATTTCCTCGGCAACCTAATCGGTGCTTCGCACGATGAACGCGATCGACATATCGCTCGATCCAAGCAGTTGAGCTTGTCGCTGCTTTATTGGCTTCAAACTGAGGCACCGTGCGATTACGGCGGGAGGGGCTGGCCGGGACTGCGTCTGAGAAAAGATGTCATGGGCACGGATGATGGCTTGGCCAAATACCCTTATGTCAGGGAGTCGCGTCGGATTAAGGCACTAACTACGATTGTTGAACAGGATTGCGGCAAGGAAAACCGGGCTTTAGTGCTAGGTAAAAAGCAAAGTCAAGTTCAAGCAAAGCGCTACCACGACTCGGTAGGTGTAGGTCATTACCAGATCGATTTGCATCCGAGCACAGGAGGTGACAACTACATCGACTTCGAGGCATTGCCGTTTGAGTTGCCGTTGGGTGCCCTGATTCCCCAGCGAGTCAGTAACCTCATCGCTTCCTGTAAAAACATTGGCACAACACATGTTACCAACGGCTGCTACCGGCTCCATCCTATAGAGTGGAACATAGGTGAAGTCGCTGGTCATTTGGCTGCCACAGCGATCGCGAATTCCGTACGGTTACAGGCGGTTTGGGAAAACACCAAACTTCTCTCTTCTTTCCAGGCCTTCCTCCGAAAGACCGGCGTCGAAACCAGTTGGCCTCCTCCGCAAACACGGCGGCAAGACGGGTGAAGAATTGAAAGCTGCTGAGAAATGAAAGTGAAACAAAGCCGAGGATTCACGTTAATTGAACTTCTGGTGGTGATCGCCATCATCGCCATACTCGCGTCGATGCTGTTGCCCGCCTTAAGTGTGGCCAAGGAAAAAGGTGTCCGGATAAAATGTATGAGCAACCTAAAGCAAATCGGCCTTGCTTTTCAAATCTACGCCGGAGAAAATAACCAGTATCTGCCATCCTATAGTGCGAACGCGGGGACATGGCTTTGGGACATACCCACCAGGACCGCGCAGTTGATCGTCGACTCGGGAGGTACACGAAAGGTCCTCTACTGCCCGAGCAGATTCGCCAGCGTCAAGGACATCGATCTTTGGTGGAACTTTCGTAGTGGCTACACCGTAACCGCCTATGCTTGGCTCATAAAAAGGAATCCCTTGTTTCGCGGACCTCAACCTTTGTACGATGGAGCTCGCGGCCTGGACCCTAAGTTTCTTTACGAGCGAATCGACGATGGCGAACCTTCCAGCGCGGAAATTGTGGTTGATTGTGTCATCTCGGAAAATGGTAACAACTTCACCCGCATCCGCAGCGGTGTGATAGACCACCATAGCACCAGCCATTTAAAGACAGACAACTTGCCGGCCGGGGGGAATATCCTGTTCCTCGACGGCCACACCCAATGGCGGGATTTTGGCTTGATGAAGATTCGCACGTCCCCGGGCATTCGGCCCGAATACTGGTTCTGATCCTAGTTGGTGCAGCTACGACTTTGGCGAACTCCGTCGAACCACTCGATCTTCCCGTTTCTTTCGGTAGCTCAAACGTCGTTGGTAAGAGATCAAGGAACGACAATGCGAAAGAATCCGGTCGTGCCATCGACAGGCAGACTCAGGGGGCTTTCAACGTCAATATCCACGTCTTCCCAGACAGGTGCATTCAGACTTGCGGCTTTCTGTACCGTGTAGGGACCCATGCCGCCCTGCCACTCCATGATTAAGTTGGCACCGGTATCATCCAGGTCTAGGCCGGTGATTTGGATCGGCTCATCGTTGAAAACGGTAACGAATACATGCTCAGTGACAGCTAAGTCGTTAACGTCGTCAATAACCGCCGCGCTAAGATCATGCTCCCCCGCCGCAGCTCCGACCCACTCGGCGTTGAAGGGCTTTGTGGTCGATTCAGCGACCAATTCTCCGCCAGCAAAATACTGCACACGCACGATTTCGCGGTCCGAGTCGCCAATTTCTACCTCGAGCGAAATCACTTCTCCCGATTCGAATTCTTCTCCATCCACGGGTGTCATCAGGGTCACCTCTGGTAAAGCCGGTGATCCTTCCCGCGTCTCGGGTGGTCCCAGCGGGCCAAAGTCGTTGGGATTAAAATCAAAATTGTCGGTTATAACAAACTTGTCGAAGAAAGACCCGTCTTCACGGCGCGCCAGTGCGATGGTGTACAGTCCAGGTTCGTCGATTTCGATGGTATAAGGCGAAGGCCCCTCTTGTGGATCACTCACCCAGACAAAATCGGATTTTCCGGAAAAACCGCTCATACTTGCCTGATTGCCATCAACGCGATTGGCTGGACGCGCGCCATCCAGCCAAAACCAGCTCGAATCATCGTTGCCACTGTCTCCACTTGCACGATACCAAACGATGTGAACGTCGGTGTAAATGAACTCGACATCATATAAGAGCTGGGAGGATCCCTCATTGCCTCCGGCGCCGTTTGGTAGAACCATCGACACGCCTCCCGAAGGTGTGCCGCGGGAGAAGTTTTCCACCCAAAGATCGTCGGTGTTGACGTCATAAGACTCGGCCTCAAAGACGATCAAGCCATCGTCCGTTTGTGGGAGTAGGTAGCCGAGACTGTAGAATTTCACCTCGCCTCCATTGAGAATATTGGACGTCGTCGCGGTGTCAGCAATGTTGTTTAGCGTAACGGTATATTTGGCACCTACAACCATTTCGGAAGTTTCCAGCAACACGGTGCGAGAATTGCTGAGTAATAATGCGCTGACAACTTCCGTGGACCCCTCGGCGCTGGTGATCTTATAATTTTCAGCTATCTCAGCGGAGGCAACACTCAAGGGCTCTGAAAACGTCACAAAAACGCGCTGTTGAATTGCATTGCCTTGAGCTCTAATCGCTTGGGGTGGATCAGTCTCTGGAATGACCGAAATAATCGCCTCTTGGCTTACGACCGAGGCGCCAATGGTAGTTGCTTTAAAACGCACAACAGCCCTGTTCCAATCCAATGTGAGCGGATTTACCATGAAGCTGGTTCCGTTTTGCCCCGAAAGCTCAATGAATTCATCGCCAACTTTGCGTTGCCATTGCAACACCATCAGCGCGTCTTCGGGTGTGATCGTCGCATCACCGGTGAGAGTTACAGACGTGTTTTCAACCCCCTCGGTATTCACGGGATTTAGAGTAACTTTCACTTGGTTGTTGCTTTCCACTTCTTCGCCCTCCCGTGGGGTCGAAGGCGGTCCGAATTCCCCGAAGTTGTCGGGGTTGAAGGATGAATCTGTGGTGATAATGAATTTGTCGATATAGGCTCCATCCTCACGGCGGGCGACGCCGATGGTGTGCAGCCCTGGGTCGTCGATGTCAAAAGTCATTTGACCTCCACCATCCTGAGCTTTGCTGTTCCATGCGAAGATGGCGCCATTGAATCCGGTCATGCTGGCTTGGTTGCCTGTAGCCCGATTCGGCGGCCGTTCGCCATCCAAATGCAGCCAAATGGAGTCGTCTTTGCCGCTGTCCGCCCCGGCGCGATACCAAATGATATGCGTACCCGTGTGGGTGAAAATAATATCGTATTGCAACTGAGTGTTGTTTTCATTGCCGCCGGCACCGTTGGGGATCAACATGGAGGTTTCACCGGAGGCGCCTTCGCGGTCAATATCCGCTATCCAAAGTTCATCTGGGTTCCGGTCAAAATCTTCGGCTTCCCAAATCACGAAACCGTCCTCTCCCTGCACTAGGGGACTCTGCTCCTGGGCCTGTGTCTGCACGAGGAACAAGCCCAGGGAGATTGCCGGTGCCAGGGCGCTCCAAGTGATTAGACGCTGCCTTACGATGAGAACGACTTTGGTAATTAGATGTTTTTTCATGTATTATGGTTATGTGTTGGTTTAGTCTTCAGCGGAGCAGACTATCAAACGAAACGTTAATGGCGGTTCGAGAATTGAAACATAGCTCTCTAAACAAAATTTTCAACCAGTCATTCCATCCAAAGCAACAAAATTCATCAGCAACGCAAAGTGCTTTAAGCCGTATTGCTCGGGTAATTCATCCGCGACAGCATACCAAACAGATGGCCTCCTCCGCAAACACGGCGGCAAGACGGGTGAAGAATTGAAAGCTGAAGAGGTATGAAATCAATTTTATTAGGAATAATTGGAATAATTTTTTTAGCTTTGATGTTGGTTCTC
>JAKUOU010000107.1 GCA_022451065.1 Pedosphaera sp.
TGACCAATAGGCTTGACGGTTCCGTTAGTTTTGCTTGGAATACCGCCCATGAGTTTTCGTCTGATTTTACTATGTTTTGCCTCTTCAATGGCTGCCGCTTCCGTGGGCTGCATCAGCACACCCCAAGGGAAACAATTTGGAGTGCCCGGGGCACGGGACACGGTGGTCAGTCGCTACGAGCGCCCGTTGGATCAGGTGCTCAATTCCGCCAGGGAGGTCCTCTCCCGAACCGGGACCCTAACCGGCGATGACGTAGTGAACAATGCTGTTTCCGCTAAGATAAACAACCGCAGTGTCTGGGTGACGGTTGCCGAGGTGGAGCCGCTGGTAACCGAGGTTAAGGTTCGCGTCCGTTCATCGCGAGGCACGGGTGACTTGGCGATGGCTGCTGAAGTCGATAAGCAGATTGCCATCGGCTTGGTCATATCACCCTGATCAGCAATTGTTTTTGGGGTTATAGTTATTCTTTAGCCCAAGCTCATCATCATAACTGCCCAGCTTTAGCCTCTTGGTTTTTCTGTTCGCGCTCCGCAACTCGATAGGGAGGTATGAAATGCGCTGTTGCGCACGTGCAGCTGGAGCCGCTCTCGGATCCAACGCAATGATCCTCTCCAGCGTGGCTCTAATGGTTTCGTACGATTCACCGCTCTTGAGCTGAACATCAGCGATCTTGTTTAGCCAGGCTGTTTGTTGGTGAATCGTGGTACCTGGCAATACTAAAAGATACTCGTATTGCTTAAGCGCCATTGCGGGATCCTTCCCTTCGCCGAGATACAGCGCTGCCAATTCCTCACGGTTACTGATTGAGTCGGGATGCATCTCGACCCTACTCAGGCAAGTTTGAAACGCCTTCTCATGGACTTGTTGATGATTCAACTCGATGGCTTTGGGCAACTCCAGCGGACTGGTAAAGTCATCTTTCTGGGCCGACTCCTCTACCAGCTTCTGGTATGATTCATTAAAATCCACGGCGGCTGATTCGCCCTCCTCGGATGAGTCGAGACTGGCGAGCCGCTGGGCGGCTAGCTGGGAGGCCTGCGAGTTTGGCAGCGCCGTTCGAATTTGCTGCAATGTCCGCCGCGCGGCATCAGAATCTCCGGCTATCGTCAATTGCCATTCCGCCATCTTGTTGAGAGCCACGGGGAGTCTGTAATTCAATTGTCCCTGGTCATCACCGAGTGTCTCCTGAATGGTCGCAGCGGCGGCTGTCAAATCTCCAAGATTTTCTGCTTCAATTGTCGCCTTGAGCATTAATCCGTCAAAATTGCCCGGATATTTTGCTAGTTGCGCCTCGACAGCCTCTATTGCCTCTAAATATTGCCCCCGCTTGCGGCGCGCAGTGGCAATACCGTATTCCGGTTTATTGTAAGATACACGGAGGTCTCCAGTCAGTGCGTTTGTTAGAGGAGATGCAACCCAATTGCCTATTGCAGGAGTCCACATTAACCCAAGAAGTAAACTGATAGGAATAGCTATAACCCCCAAAACCATTATAAGTCCCATTCCTCCACCTGACCGAGCGGCTGCAAAAAAAATAAGAGGAACGGCAGTTAAGGTGATGACCCATCTCACGATCACCTTCGCTGGATCATTGTTCGGGTTTTTAATCTGCTTCCAGATAAAGTAAAGAAGCGGAATGAGTAAAACACCAAAGAAAAGAAATGCCCAATAAGTGCGTTCCAATGTGCTTTGCGCCAACATTATCATTTCAGGTGAAAATAAAGGCGGCTTCGCGCCCGGGTTTTCGTGTCGCGCATTTCCATTTCGTCTACCTGCCAGCGACCATCCTTTTTCGTGAGCCCCTTCACAGCAAAACGCTTTATCGGTTTGGCTTCGGCCGTGTAAATGTCAGCAAGAAGAATGCCGCCTGTTTCTTTGTCGACCCACGAGACAACGCGGTGATACTCGCCCTTGGCCGGTTTGGGGTTCCTGCTCTCGAGCACATGACAAAGCCGACTCTTCCGGCGTTGGGTCTTAAGAACGGTCTGGCTTGGCCAATGGAGAAATTCCATCCCAAAGTCAGCGATATAAAACGAGGAACCGGCCATACTGGACAAGATTTCAGTCCGCTTGGCCAGGTGGCCCTTGTGCTCGTAACGGTTCAGTTGACCAATCTCGCGGCGAATACGCCAATGCTCAGAAACATCCTCGTCGCGCTTTGCTTTGTAGGTGGTTTGCCATTGCGCTAAGCCAAGCTTCTCGACTTGGATGACTACCTCTGTTTCGAGACGCTTATTTTCACGTTCGATCACCTCCATGGTAGCGCGAATCTCAACGTTCTCTTCCGGAATCAAGTTCCGGATTGTCTTTGCAAGCTGGTTTCCGTCCGGTAGCGGTTCCACGGCCTGTAACCCGTCCAGAAGGAGCAGCGCGGACAGGAGCGCCACAGTTAGGGCGCTACAAATTGGAGAAAAACGCCTCACATTCGTTCTCTTCATGGGCGAACCCGGCATCGTGAGTATTCTCGGTAAGGAATGTGTTTACTTTGCATATTCAACGAAGCGGTTTTCCCTAATCATTGTCACGCGGATGTGGCCTGGGTACTGGAGTTCGTCCTCGATTTTTCGCGCCACCTGCCGTGCGAGATCGTAGCTTTGCTCGTCACTTATTTTTTTGGAGTTCACTATAATTCGAATCTCCCTGCCTGCCTGAACCGCATAACACTTGTCCACCCCGTCGAACGAGGCGCCGATTCGCTCTAGGTTTTTAAAACGCTGAAGGTAGGATGACATCGTCTCGGACCGGGCGCCCGGGCGTGATGCACTGATGGCATCGGCGGCGCTGACGAGAATCCCCCAGATGAAGTCGTAAGGGACCTCGCCATGATGCGAAGCCACGCCGTTGACAACATCATCAGGCTCCTTGTTCCTCTTCAGGAAATCCGCCCCGACGATGGCGTGAGGCCCTTCAGTTTCCTCAGACATCGCCTTGCCAATGTCATGCAACAAGCCAATTCGCTTGGCTTTGCTGGTGTCTAGACCCATCTCCGCCGCCAGCAATCCCATCAGGTGCGCAACCTCGACGGAGTGCGCTAGGACATTTTGCGAATAACTGCTGCGGTAACGCAGCTTGCCGAGCACCGAGAGCACATCTTGACTTAGAGTGGTCACGCCAGCTTTTTGCGCGGCCTCCTCTCCAACGTCGGCCAGGTTGTAGTCGTTTTCCTCCGTGACCTTGGACACGACCTCTTCAATGCGAGTGGGATGAATTCTTCCGTCCTTGACTAGGCGGATCATAGATTCTCTGGCAATTTCGCGTTTAATGGGGTCAAACCCGGAAAGCACAACGGTATTGGGCGTGTCGTCGATCAACACTGTGACGCCCGTGGCGGTCTCGAAGGCTCTGACATTGCGCCCCTCCCGGCCGATGATCCGTCCCTTGATCTCCTCATCGCCGTTCAGTAAAACCGTGGCAGTTGTCGCCTCGTAAGTATGTTCGCCGGAGTAGCGCTGTATAGCCAACCCAATAATCCGACGCGCTTTTTCCTCTGCATGATCTTTTGCACCGTCAACAATGGCCTTGGAAATCTGACTCGCCTCCATCTTCGTTTCGTCTCCGATAATTTCAAGAAGGCGATCTCGCGCATCGTCCGGGTTCAGACCGGCAACTTCGCTCAGCGCCTCCTTGTGCTTCTCGATCAATTGCTCCGCCGTCCGCTGTGTTTCACTAAGATCTGATTCAAGCTTCCGTAAAGCAGTCTGTTTTTGATTTAGTTGCTTTTCATTCTCGAGCAGTGATTGGAGCTGTTTGTCAAGCAGTAGCTCCCGTTCCTCCAGCCGCTTTTCACGCTGGCGAATCTCTTCGCTCTCAGCACCGATCGCATTTTCAATCTCGCCACGCAGTCGGTCCGTTTCCTCACGAGTCAACATTCGCGCACTGCGCGTCAGCACCTCGGCTTCGCGACGCGAATGCTCCTTCAAAGACGACTCAGTGTTTTGCAGGGCACGTCGAATCTGACGTTTTTGATCCTTTCGAATCCAGATCAAGGCGACGACTATCACGACCGTCACCGTGATGCCCCATAACCAAGGCTCTGCTGCTGCCAAAATTTGCATTGAATTTTAAGCGGGCTGGGGAACCAGCCAACCGCTCGGTGTGGCGATCATGTCCATTTTGACATCGTGCCTCTCCACAGGCACGTCAGGGTGCACTTGTTGATCGAAGCAGACGCCGCATTTTTTGGCGGAAATATCGGCCAGTAGCCGATCAAAAAAACCTCCACCACGGCCCAGTCTGCCACCAAGGCCGTCAAAGGCTACCCCGCCGACGATGATCAAGTCGAGTTGCTTTGTATCCATTTTTTGACAACGCAGCGAAGGCTCGGGTATGCCGAATTTGCCTATCACAAGTTCGTCCAGATTCGGCATCACGCAAGCCTCGTAATCATTGTTTTCAGGGGAAAAACGGGGCAGGGCGATCTCTTTTCCACTCTCTAATCCCTTTTTTATCAAAGGATTAATATCAATTTCACCTGAAATTGGGATGTAAAGCAACAGTTGGGCTGCCTGTTGCCAAGCGTCCGACTCGAGAATCAGGTGGCACACGACCTGTGAGTCCTTCGCTGCTTGGCCAAGGCTTAATCCCTCCATAGCCATGCGCGCTTCCTGGCGGGCCAATAACTTGGCCTCAGGCAGGTTAGTCGTTTGCCCGGTTTTGGCCATCGCCGAATTTCGCAAAATGCTCGCGCCAAAAATCGACCCGCGCCTTGATCTTCTTCTCCACTCCCTGCTCGGTTGGTTCGTAAAAGCGGCGCTTGGCTCCTAGGTAATCCTGCGCGACGAAGTGCCCCGGGAAGTCGTGCGGGTATTTGTAACCTTCGCCGCGGCCTAATTTCCCGGCTCCAGCATAGTGGGAGTCCTTGAGGTGAGGCGGAACGGGAATCGTTTTGCCGGATCGAACATCTGACAGTGCCGAGTCTATCGCCTTAATGACGCTGTTACTCTTATTCGCACCTGCGATGTAAATAGCAGCCTCGGCGATCGGGATTCGCGCCTCTGGCCATCCAATGAATTCCGCAGCCTGAAACGCCGCATTGGCGAGGACCAGTGCCATGGGATCAGCCAGACCAACATCCTCGGCGGCATGGATGACAATGCGACGAGCAATGAATCTAGGATCCTCTCCGGCATGAATCATCTTTGCTAACCAGTAAAGTACCGCATCGACGTCACTGCCTCGCATCGACTTGATAAACGCAGAGATTGTGTCGTAGTGCTCATCCTCATCACCATCGTACACCACGGCTTTTTTCTGAATACAATCCTCCGAAACCTGGAGAGTGATGCGAACAGTGCCATCATCGCCCGGCGGCGTGGTCAGCGCTGCGATCTCAAGAGAATTGAGCGCCTTGCGAGCGTCTCCATCCGACACCCTGGCCAGATGCTCCACCGCCTCGGGTGTCGCCTCGCAGTTCAAGTGGCCCAGACCTCGCTCCATGTCACTAAGGGCGCATTGGATCAACTGGACGGTTTCATCTTGAGAAATTGGTTGAAGTTCAAAAATCTGTGATCTTGAAACGAGCGGCGAGTTGACGAAGAAAAACGGGTTGTGGGTGGTGGCTCCGACCAGGTGAACGGTTCCGTTCTCCACGTCCGGCAAGAGCGTGTCCTGCTGAGACTTGTTAAACCGATGTATTTCATCGATGAACAGCAGAGTCGTCGCCCCGGAGTTGGCAAGGCGATTCGCCGCTGTAGCCAGGACGCGTCGCATATCCCCGACATTGGATTCCACACCGCTTAAGCGCTCAAACCGGCTCTTGGTCTGATTGGCGATGATCTGCGCCAAGCTGGTCTTGCCGGTACCCGGTGGGCCAAATAAAATCAACGACTGGATTCGGTCCGCCTCGATAGCGCGGCGTAGTAGTTTGCCTGGCGCAAGAATATGGCTCTGGCCAACATACTCAGACAGCGTGCGCGGACGCATACGGGCGGCCAATGGTTGGTGCTTGCGATCTGGTAACGGTTCATCATCCGTACCCTTGCCTGCGACCGGATTAGCCTGGCTTTGTGAAAAAAGGTCTCCGCTCACGACAGGCAAGACTAACAAGGCGGCGATCGCTCTCCCAACGAAAAAAAACCCGCGACTCGAAAGCCGCGGGTTTTTAAACCCCGCCGTTGCCGTGTTGAACGAATCCGATGAACGGAAGGTACAAGTGGATCCGGCTCGTCGTAGATCGCGACTTCCAGTAAAGGCCTGTCGGTCACAACCCGAGTGCTGGTTCCTTAACCATTAGAACTAAGGTCCAGGGACAGTTGCAAAAGCACGGACAACAGCAGGGAAATCCAACTATTTGCAGTGGCCAAACGGTAACCCACAATACCACCTAGGCCAAGCGAAAATGAAAACTAAGCCCATGCCAGGCTTAAGCTTACAGTGACTAAGGTGAAATCAAATAACACACACGTTATCCTCTTGTTGAAGATGACTATCGCTGGCAACGAATACGAAATAACCAATGCCTTGACCCAGACCGCAAACAATCTCAGGCAATATTCCCTGAATATACTAACGGACAAATCAACTTAGCAGAAAAGAGTGCCCGCCCTGGATCCTGCTTCCCTTCCTAAAAGTTCGCTATTTATCATGCTTAAGGCCATTATCCCTCGCGCAGGGAGAAGGGCAGGGAGACGTCCCGCTACCGTCCTGACATTACATAGTAAATGGACATCGAACGAATTCGCAACTTCAGCATCATTGCGCACATCGATCACGGGAAGACGACACTTTCCGACCGGTTGCTGCACCGGACCGGGACTATCTCGGACCGCGACATGGAGAATCAGTTGCTCGACTCAATGGATCTCGAGAAGGAGCGTGGAATTACCATCAAGGCGCACCCGGTTACGATGTATTATACTGCTGCGGACGGAGTGAAGTATGAGTTAAATCTGATCGACACACCGGGTCACGTGGATTTTTCCTACGAAGTGTCACGGAGCCTGAGCGCCTGCGAGGGGGCCTTGTTGGTTGTCGACGCCGCACAAGGTGTCGAGGCGCAGACGGTGGCCAATGTCAACCTTGCCATAAACCAAAAACTTACCATTATTCCAGTGATCAACAAAATCGACCTGCCCCATGCTGACGTCGACGGAGTGAAGCGGCAACTGGAAGATATTCTCGCCATCCCGGCGGATAACGCCGTGCTTGCCAGCGCTAAAGAGGGAATGGGAACTGAAGAAGTGCTCGAAGCGATCGTCCAGCATGTTCCACACCCATGTGCAACCTCCACTCCCTCGCTGCAGGCGCTTGTATTTGATTCGTATTTCGACTCGTACCGGGGTGTTGTGCCCATGGTTCGGGTCTTTAACGGGCAAATACGAGCTGGAATGAATGTCAAAATGCTGCACTCCGACAAGACGATTGAGGTGAAGGAGGTCGGTAGTTTCAACCCCAAGCCGTACAAACGGGATGCACTTGTGACCGGCGAGACCGGCTATCTAAGCGCTAATATTAAATCACCTTCAGATGTTAAAATAGGGGACACGTTGACAGAACCCCGGAATCCCTCGAGGCCGCTGCCTGGTTTCAAGGAGCTGAAGCCAATGGTCTTCAGCGGCATCTATCCAATCAACCCGGCAGATCACGAACACTTGAAGGACAACCTCGCCAAGCTTCAACTCAACGACTCAGCCTTTTTTTACCAGGCGGAAAGTTCCGTTGCGCTAGGTTTCGGTTTTCGGTGCGGGTTCCTTGGGTTGCTTCACTTAGAGATTGTACAAGAGAGATTGCGGCGTGAGTTTAACATGGACATCATCGCCACCTATCCTAGCGTGGTTTACAAGGTGCTCACAACCAAGGGTGAAGAAATGGACATAGATAACCCCGTTTATTTGCCAGAGCAGAATTTCATTGCCACTATTTCCGAGCCAATGGTAAAGGCATATATCATGTGTCCCAATGAGTACATTGGTGATCTCATGAACTTGACGGGGGAAAAGCGTGGGGTCATCCAGGAGACAGAAACGTTAGACTCCGGCCGGGTTATTCTCATCGGACGAATCCCTTTAAATGAAATCCTGATTGATTTTCACGACCGGATTAAAAGCATCACAAGGGGGTACGGCTCGCTGGATTACGAGTATGACGGCTACGAACCAGCTAAGATGGTTAAGCTGGACATGCTGGTCAACGGCGACCCGGTGGATGCCTTCTCCCTGATCACCCACCGTGACAAGGCGGAACAGCGGGGAAGGGCGCTTGCCGCCAAACTCAAGGAAGTTATTCCCTCCCAGCAATACAAGGTGGCCATCCAGGCAGCAGTTGGCGGCAAGGTGATAGCGCGTGAAACCGTGAACGCACTCCGAAAAGACGTCACCGCAAAGTGTTACGGCGGAGACATTACCCGCAAGCGGAAACTTCTAGAGAAACAGAAGGAAGGAAAAAAACGAATGAAATCGGTTGGCTCGGTGAATATCCCACAACAGGCCTTCATTGAGGTTTTAAAGGCTTAAAATGTATTTTTTTCGGTGGTTGCTTTTTAAACGCTTCAGGATGGCGGCGGAGCTGTGCCATCAGGCTAGCAAGCTATTGAACCACCAGAGGGATCAACTGTCCTCGGGAGCCGTCAGTGAACTACAGGAAGCCATTGAGGATCTCCGTGCCTTGATGCGTTCCGGCTCAGGTCGCATAAAACTGGAGGAGGGGATAGCCAAACTGGAACAAACAGGAAGCCGCAAACTGACCCCTTATCGCAACCCTGGTATCCGTGAAAATGTGGAAGTGATGCTCTTTGCCGTTGCCATCGCAATGAGCGTCCGCACGTTCTTTTTCCAACCGATGGGCATTCCAACTGGATCAATGCAGCCGACGCTTTACGGCATTACCGAGGGAAACCTAAGCCAGACGGAGTCCGTGCCAACCGGGGTGAGTGCATGGGCGAAGCACTATCTGGCCGGCGTGTCCCACTACAACCTGGTATCGGAAGGGAACTGGCAGTTGATGAGCATAAAGCCGCCGAGAAAAAAATTCCTGCTATTCAACAAGCAACGGTTGTTATTTCGGGATCTTGATACGAGAGAAACAATCGTGCGTGACATTAGCGCACCCATGAACACTGGAAAATCCATGCTGGGGCATGGAAGCGCATCATCAAATACATTGAGCGAATTCGTGTTGAATTCGCACAATAAATACATCTACAAACCGGGGGAAGACATTATCAAGATGCGACGTGAATCCGGGGATCATCTTTTGGTGGACAGGCTCATTTACAACTTCCGAAAGCCAAATCGCGGTGAGATCATCGTTTTTGAGACTAAGACTATCGATGGAATCAATCAGGATTTATTCTACATCAAACGTTTAGTCGGATTACCAAACGAAATAATTAAGATCGGAGATGATCGCCATTTGGTCATAAATGGTAAACGACTAGATGCAACAAATCATCCATTCGAATTGGTATATTCGTTCGATGTAGCAGATGAAGTAACATTGCCGCAAGACAGCCATTTTTCTGGTCACGTAAACCAAAAAGTATATCAACAAGTGCTAGATGACCAGAGAATGGCCGTTGCCAAACAGAAAGGTCTAGATCCAAACCAAATACGGTTTGTTTATGGTGGGATAATTTCACCCAACTTCATGGACGGATCACAGGAATTTGCAATCCCTCCTAATCACTATATGGCCCTGGGCGATAACACCGTCAGCAGCAAAGACTCAAGAGACTGGGGCTCACTTCCAGGAAAAAACATATTTGGTAAAGCATCATTCATTTATTGG
>JAKUOU010000108.1 GCA_022451065.1 Pedosphaera sp.
GTGGTGGAGTGAGTTGGTTTAGTTGCCAGCGGCTTTCAATTCTTCACCCGTCTTGCCGCCGTGTTTGCGGAGGAGGTTGGAAATTTAACCTGTACGTAATTGTTAGTAAAATCCGAGAGGTTGGCTGTCATGAAATCCGGCATTGATCAAAGGGCTGACTTGCCGGTCATGTAGCCGCCATCGACGAAAAGAGTCTGACCGGTGGTGAAGCCGGATTGCCCAACCAGGAAGTAGCAATTCGCAGCGGCAATTTCCTCGGGCAAACCGACGCGTTGCATGGGGATGCCCTCAATGTAGCGCGCTCGGCTTTCACTTCCCTGGGGGTTGTTCGTGTTGAAAAGTTCCGTCTCTACTGGGCCGGGAGCCACGGAGTTGACAGTGATGCCGTGTGTGGCCAGTTCAAGGGCCCAACTGCGCGTAAAGCTGACCATGCCGCTCTTGGAGGCGGCATAACTGGTGCGGAAAGGGACACCAGCCACAACCATACTGGAGGTGAAAACAATGCGACCTTGCCCTTGATCCTTCATGTGCGGGACAACGGCCTGTGCAGCCTGCAAGGAACAACGGAGATTGATGTCGATGCAGGCGTCAAAGTGCTCCAGAGTAATATCCTCTATGGGCGCGGGGTTGACGAGACCCACATTGTTGAGCAGCCCGTCAAACTTGTGCTCAGTGGCCAGTTCATTAAAAAGTGTTACGCGAGCGGTTTCGCAACCGAGATCAATAGTGTGGAAAGCGCCGGGAAAATTGTTCGGCTTGGTGCGGGCAAGACCGACAACCTGATGACCCTGGTCGGCCAGCATTTTTGCTGTGGCAAAGCCGATCCCCTTGCTGGCGCCGGTAATAAGGATGTTCATTTTCGATGGTGAGTTATTTTACTCTGTTAATGTTCACTTCTTTAATTTTTCACGCGTCTTGCCTCCGTGTTTGCGGAGGAGGTCGGCGATTGTCATCGCACGATCCAAAAAAGAGATGAAGAGCGTGTCTATCGCGCAGATACGATGTTTCGGTGTCATAAAAAGATTCTATAATCATCAAACTTGGCTGCCTAAATTAAAGACTATGTCCCGCAGAATGTTTGATAAACTCTTTCCTCTTTCTTAGGCGGGGATTGGTAGGGTTTGAGATTCGAGCGATTATTATAGGGCTCTTGCAGCGCAGTTAGGAGATCTTTCAGTGGTTTCAGGTCGCCATTCGTGGCAGCGTCCAGAACCTGTTCCACTTTCTGATTGCGTGGGATCACAGCCGGGTTGTTAGCGCGCATCAAAGACAAGGAAGACTTCAATGGTTTCGTGTTTTTAGCGAGCTGCACCTGCCAGCGAGTATACCATTCTTTGAAGGCCCTATCGTTATAGGGCTTGTCCTGCGGTGGTTTTTCTTCCGTCAAATGCCGGAAGGTGTTGGTATAGTCCGCGCCTGCTCGCTGCATCCAGTCAAGCAGATCAGTAATTAGACTTTCGTCCTCCGCTCGCGCGCCGAACAGGCCAAGTTTGGCACGCATCATAGAGAGCCATTTATCTTTATACAGTGCGCCAAAACTGTTTACGGCTTCTTCGGTTGTATCTGCCGCCTTTTCCATCTCGTCATCCAAGAGGGGTAGCATGGTCTCGGCAAGGCGTGCCAGATTCCATTGTGCTATGGCTGGCTGGTTGGCATAGGCGTAGCGCTCCATATGGTCGATGGAGCTAAACACCGTCCTTGGATCGTAGGCATCCATAAAAGCGCAGGGACCGTAATCAATCGTCTCGCCAGATAGTGTCATATTATCCGTGTTCATAACTCCGTGAATAAAGCCCACGCGCATCCAGTGGGTTATCAAATCTGCCTGTTTCTCCATGACAGCTTTAAGTAGCGAGAGAGTCTTATTTTGTTCCTCCTTAATCCACGGATAGTGCCGGTCGATGGTGTAATTGACGAGCGTTTGGATTATTCCCTTGTCCTGCTGCAATGCGGCGTATTCAAACGTACCAACACGAATATGTGAGCTAGCAATACGTGTGAGGATTGCTCCCGGCAGTCCGGTTTCACGATACACCTTCTCTCCGTTTGTCACCACCGCAAGACTACGGGTTGTGGGGATGTTCAGTGCATGCATTGCTTCGCTGATGATATATTCACGCAGCATCGGTCCCAGTACGGCGCGCCCGTCTGCACCCCGTGAATAAGGCGTGGGACCAGAACCTTTGAATTGAATGTCAAGCCGCTGACCTGAAGGGGTGATATGCTCGCCCCATACAATCGCGCGCCCATCACCCAGCATGGTAAAGTGGCCAAATTGATGTCCAGCATAAGCCTGAGCGAGCGGCTCTGACCCCTCCGGCATAATATTGCCGCTAAACAGCGCAGCTTTTATGTCCGTGCTTATGCCGGAAAAATCCAAACCCATATCGGTGGCGAGCGGTGCATTGAATATTACTATTTCTGGCTTGCGCACCGGCACCGGTGAAAGCTCTGTATAAAACGCCTTCGGCAGGTGGATGTAAGTGTTGTCAAAATTAAAACCGGAGCCAGTCATTTAATGCTATCTCATTAATGACACAGTTTCATCGCGTAGTCTTTTTCCTTACACCCAACTAAAACCACGGCTGCGATTGTTGTGAGTAGGAGGTGTTTCATTTTTCTTCTTCTTTTAAATAAGGATCAAGATGAAACCGTGTTTGATTCAACTGCTTACTGTATTCGATGGTTAGTTTTTGGATTGAAGGAATTTCGCACCAGGATTCCTCAACAATTTTCCTCTGATCTCCATGGAGCAACATGGTGCCGGCATGGAACAGGAGCCTTGGTTTTGAGTTACTGGTAACTGTAAACCCATCGGTAATCAGTGTGCCGCCGTCTAAAATAATTTCGGTCGATGGTTTAAAACCCAGATCTGCACCCCAACCGAATTGAATTTTTCCAGCAACGTTGTAGACGGCCTGGTTCCGGATGATAATCTTGCCATTGCTCCTAACACCAAGGTAATGACCTCCAAGAATATTTACCCGGGATTGCCCGGATGCGATCAGCGTACCCGGGGAATTCTCACGGTCACCAAAGACAACATTGCTTTCTATTGTACAGATCCCGGTTTGACTCAAATGAACTTTTCCGGCCCCAACGGCATTCTGTTGGTAACCAGATCCGATATAGAACGGTTTCCCCTTTACCCAAAGATTTCCTCCCTCTGCGATGGATAGAACTCCATTTTCGGATACCTGCAGCGCTCCAATCCGGGTGTGACTGGAAAGGATCACCTCAACTGGGGTATTGATGGATACCTCCACTTCGGAAGAAAGCATCTCAGAAAACATTTTTTTCCAGTAATCACTTCCTCCTGTCCAGACCAAGTTGCCCGAATCTCCTGGATTGACACCGGGTATCGGCTTGTCATTTGGGTTTACGTCGGATGGCTTTAATGGGATATCGGAGACAACGCGAAAAATTCGCTGATCCTCAAAGAACTGGCCGTACATGTCTTCGGACCGAACCCTAACGGTATGTACCCCGGCCTTTATATCCGATGGCAAGCGTGCTACCCAAATGTGCTTGGATTCACTGGCGGCGTGTCCAGAGGGCAGTCTATCCACTAGGTAGGGGTCTTTGCGTGCCTCACGCTTCATATCGATCCAATCGTCCTTCCCGTCGATACTCATCCGAATGCGGGAGCGCTCATTGCCCATGAACACATTGGCGACCACCTCGGACTGTCCAATGTCCAATTTGCTAACCTTCTCTGGTGTCCAGATATGCATCTGGTGGTCCTCTGGCGTTCTTGCCCCATGAAAGGTAAGTTTGTATTGGCTGTCCTGGATGTGAAGCATTAGGTGACCATTCGGTGAACCACAGTGCATGGTAGACGCAGGAATCCCGAACATATTGGGCGGTCCAAGCCAATGAATGCCGCAAAGTGCACCACAAGTGATATGGTGATGTTCCGGATTCCCGTCTCCGCGTTCCATGAACCATTGAATCATCTCATGGTAGTGCCCCGACAGTGAGAGAGTGTTTGGCCGCCCCTCCAAAAGCTTGAGCAAGTCGTCTCTATTTCCCTCCACGAGAGGAATATGAAACATTAAAACGACCAGCTTATCCATCGGTACGAATTTCAGGTCACTTTCGACAAACTGAAGAACATGAGGATTGAAATCGGCGAAATATGTGCTCGATTGGCTGGCATCATTCCAGACTGAAGTGCAGTTATCGAGGGCAATGAAATGAACAGGACCATAGTTAAAACTATAGTTTGCGGGTCCATAGACACGCTGAAAACAGTCGTCTGACTCTGCGTCCGTCTTGGCTGCCTCATCCTGTTCGTGAACATCATGATTCCCAAGGATGTTATACCATGGCAATCCGATCTTTGCGATGACCTGATTGTAGAGGCTTGAATATCGTGGATCGCCAAGGTCGCCGAGAGAAACCCCAAATGCCGGGGCATCAACTCGTTTGCCAATGCCAATTAGGTTCTCAATCACATCATGAGCCATGTGTCCGATTTCCTCGGGATTTCCAGGTTGTGGATCACCAAAAACCAACACTCGAAAAGATTCAGGCTCAGGATTGTGATACAGAGGAAAGTCAATGGATCTTGGAAGAGGACCTGTCGGTGAAAGACCTTTAACCTTTAATCCCGGATTTGATCCTTGGGGTTTATGCACATAATAAAATTGAGGCAGCATGTCGGTGCTGATTGAAGTCATGTAATCGCGAGGTTTAATCACAAAAACTTCTGAATCGCTCTCAACCTCAATTTGATATCTCCCCTCCTTGTCTGTTTGGACTACCTGAAGCCCATTAGAGACACAAACTTTGGCTAGTCCTTTTTCATGACTGTCCTTGATGCCATTTTCATTTGCATCTAAAAAAACTACGCCTTTGGCCGTTTCGGCTAAGATGGAGATGGGACAAAGAAGCGAGAAAATCAGGTAGATATAAGTGATCCGTTGCATTAGATGAAATGAAGTGAAGTCATTACGGAAAACAATGGATTGCCTTACGTATTTCATATTGGTTCTAGTATCAAAAAAGACGCCTTACGGGGCGAAGCAATAGCTATTTACGGAAAATTAAGAGGTTTATTAGAGCAAATGAACTTTATTTCGGGCATAATGGCACAGCTTCTTCAGGTTCATTTTTCTTGCATAGGGCTGCCTCGATTTTGGCCCGGGTAGTGGGCTTTAGGTCGGGTCGCTGCAGGGCAGATTCTAGGCGGGCGCGGAGCGCTGGGTCAAGGTGCGGGATGGGGCGGTAGGCGTGGGGCCGCTTGACGTGCAGGCGCAGGGCAGCGCCGTGCGTGGAGTAGCGCAGGCGGCCCTTCAGGCGGGGTGCAGGCCCTGCATAAGGCCGGTGCTGGTGGCGAATTTCTCGGCATGGAGGCCCATGCTCTGCATCATGCTGACGAAGAGGTTGGGCAGCGGATAGTTGTTGTTGCGGTCGAAGGCTAGGTGCTGGCCGTGCTTCAACCGCCCGCCCGTGACGAGCACCGGCATGTTGGTTGTGGTGTGCTTGTTGGCATCGCCAAAATTGCTGCCATACATTACGACGGTGTTGTTCAAGAGATTGACCTCGGCTTCATCGATGCCTTTCAGGTCGCGGATCAGTTCGCCGAACAGTTTCATTTGTTCACGGTCGATGGCATCGAGCTGCGCGAGCTTGTCCGGATTCATGCCGTGGTGTGACAGGTTGTGGTATCCGTCGGTGATCTTTGTTCCGGCGACTTTGATGGCGGGAGAGTTGTTGCCGTCGAGCAGCAGGGTGATGCAACGCGTGGAGTCGGTCTGGAACGCCAGCCGGGCCATTTGGTACATCAGTCGGGTCATCTGCATGAAGGCGTTGCGGTTGGAGGGATCGGGCGGCATGCTAACCGGGGCTGCGGGCTTTGGCTTTCGCTCCCAGGCGCGAGCCATGACGAGGCGCTGCTCGGTTTCGCGCACGGCGGTCGTATACTGGTCGAGCCGGTCGCGATCGGCGGCGTTGAGTCGGCGAGTCAACGCCTTGGACTCCTGAGCGAGAGTGTCCATAATGCTCTCTCCCAGTTGCAGTTTGCGTATCTGCTGCTCCATCTTCTCTTTTGAGCCTTGCAGGAACAGTTTGCGATAGACGGATGCTGCCCGGTTCTCGCACGGGATGAGCACCCCGGCATCGGTCCACGACAGGCTGCGCTGGCCCACACTCGCGTTGACACCGAGCGAGAGCGAAGGGAACCGGGTGAGGTGACCGATTTTTCTGGCTATAAACTGGTCTAGCGAAATGGAGTTGCGGAAGCCGCCTCCGCCTGGGTGGGGCGCACAAGTGAGGAACGACACATCGGACGAGTGCGAGCCGTCTACCCCGGGATGAGATACGCCGCTCAGGACAGTGAAGTCATGGCGGTACGCCTTTAACTCGGTGAGGTAGGGCGACAGCTTGTAGTCTCGTCCGCTGTTTTTCGGGAAAAACCGATCCGGCAATAGGCCTAGGTTGTTGCAGACGGCAAACATCCGCCTTGGCGGCTCCGGTTGCCGGGCACGTGCGAACACCGGCGTCATCGACTCCAGCAACGGCAGAGCCATGGCCACGCCGGCTCCATGCAGGAATGTGCGGCGGCTGAGCGTATGGCAATCGGCAATGTGCGGCCCCTTCACAGCTCGGAGAATTGTATCGACCCGGGCTACGGATGCAATGCCGGTCCCGTTGTCATTTGTGGAGGAACAGTCCAGTTTGGACGAGTGCATGAATGAGCGAGCGCACCCCGTAGTCATTATCCGCGCATCGGTCGAGAATCGCCTCGACCGTTTCACGGTCGACAAATGACACCGGTGCGCCGGTCGAGTAAACGATGAAACGATGAACCAGGTTCCTTGCGATCGCCCGTTCATCCGCGAGCAGCAATCGCTTCAGTTCCGTTATGTCCTTGAACGATCGTTTGTCTTCCAGTTCACCCGTGCAGTCGATCGCCTTGGCCAGGCGGAACTTGAAGGCGTGCCCGTTTTTCCCAAAACCCTCCACCCGGTCACCCTTCTCACCTAGCGAGCGGTATCGATCACGCCAGCCACCGGCCACGTCAAAACTCTCCAGCGCAAAGCCGACGGGGTCAAACTTGCGATGGCAGCCTGCACATGAATCGACTTCGCGGTGCTTGTCGAGTTGTTCACGGATAGTCGTCGCACCACGCGTGTCCGGCGTGATTGCCTCGACGCCTGACGGGGGCTGCGGGATGTGAAGGCCCATGATGCGTTCCATGACCCAGGCACCGCGCACGACCGGCGAGGTCGTGGTGCCGTTGGCCGTCACGCGCAGCACGCTGGCCTGCGTCATCAGGCCGCCACGCGGTGAGTCCTTTGGCAGGGAAACTTTTCGCAGCTTGATGCCCTCAAACGGCTCCAGCCCGTAGAGATTGGCCAGGCGTTCGTTGGCGAAAATGAAATCGGAGTCGACCACGTTTCGCGCAGGTAAATCCTTCGCTATCAGTTCGGCAAAAAATGCTCGCGTCTCGAACACGGACGCTTCGGTCAATTCATCGTCGAGGTAGTAGTCCGGATACAAGGTTGCGTCTGGCGCATTGGCGAGGATGTCGCGCAGATCAAGCCAGTAGTCGAGGAACGAGTTAACGAATCGTTCTGCCCGGGGGTCATCGAGCAGGCGGTCGGTCTGCTCGTGCAGCATCTCCGCCTTGGCCAAGCGCTTGGACTGCACGAGTGCCTCATCAGGCGGACTGTTCCACAGAAAAAACGAGAGTCGCGAGGCAAGTTGTCCTTGGCTAAGCGGCCCCGGCTTGGAGTCAAGATACAAAAAATCAGACGAACAAAGGATCGTTGAGCAGGCTGCGATAATCGAGTCGGTGAAATCCCGGCCAAGCTCTTGGCTGCGCTCGAAGATGGCAAGGTAGGCGTTCGCCTCCGTGTCGTCGATCGGACGGCGGTACATGCGTTTCATGAAGTCGAGAAGCAGTTTTCGGGCATCGCTACTGGCATCTTCCGGCACGAGCTTGACCCCGCCTTCAAGCGTGTATGGCATGTCCCCGGCCACCGCCGTAAAGCTCGCCGGTGGCCACTCGTCCTGAAGCGGCCCCTCTAGTTCGAGCCAGTTCAACGCAAACCCGGGCACTCCCTCGCGGGTGGCATTGGCGTTGCCACTCCAGCCCGGCCGAGTGCGGATGAGGCGCGTGGCGTCCGGCCGGATGATCTCGTTTTTCTTCAGGACCACCTCGCACTCGGAGACGCTGGGTTCCGGGTACGAGTCGTAAACCGCGAGCCAGCGGCTGTCGCCGTTGCGCGACACGGAGTAGAGCGTGATCGGCTCACTGCGTGTGCCGGGGAAGGCCACCGTGCGGCTCGGCCGCCACCATGCCTTGCGGCCGCCGGTCAGGCCGTGGTCATCACCGCCGCTTGCGCCGTTCGGGCCTGCGAGGAAAGTGTAGGTCTTCATGCGAATCTTGTAGCGGCCATCTATAGGCACGCGTACCCGCGTGAAGTCGTACTTGGTTGTTGCGGTGTACGTGCCGGACACGAAGCCGACTGCCTCCTGTTCGCGCACTTCGGGATTGGAGGGACCGACCGTCATCTGCTGGGTACCTCGGATGATCTCCGGTTGGGGTGTGATGCCGAGCAACGGGATCGATGCACGTGTGGCGGCGGTCTGAATGTTCGGCTTCCAGCGCAGCGCACTTTTCATGTGCCCCTCCTCGCGTGCGTAAAACTTCTGCGTGTTCGATTTGTGCGCGACCGTGTCCAGTACCGCGCGCAACGCGTATTCAGCAACCTCGTAAAATTTCGTGATCTGCACATGCGACACGTCGAGCCTTTCGCCGACCTTGTTGAAAAGGTGCGCCGTGCCGTCCTCCGGCAGCATGTCGGCCACGAGAAGCCAGGGGGCGCGGAGTCGTTCGCGCAGCGAGTTTTCGAACTCAAATCGGTTCAGGCGTCGAACCGTGGCTCGACCAGCTTTGAGCACTCGTTCGCGATCCGCTTGGCCAAGCGCTGTCGCGAGGGGTTTGAGAAATGCAACCAGTTCATTTGCCTCAGGCCGCCGTTTTTTCTTCGGTGGCATTTTGCCTGCTTGCACTTTGTCATGAACTATTACCCATGTGTTGAATGTTTCTCCTTGGCCAAGTTCGAAGCCAAGCGACCCAAGATTCAGTTCCCCCTTTTGCGTCTCCCCGTCGTGGCAGTCGAGACAGTGGTTTTCCAAGAAGGACTGCAATTCCCCCGGCTTCTTCTCTTGAGCAAAGCTGGTAATGGATATGAGCAGTAGTAAGCAGAGCAGTAGGGGCGTTGCCCCGTAACGACTGCTATTGCTCTGGTGATCCATCGATGGTGGTTGGAAGATGGTGTTTTCTTGGGTTAAGGAGGGCCTCGATTTTGGCCCGGGTAGTGGGCTTCAGGTCGGGTCGCTGCAGGGC
>JAKUOU010000109.1 GCA_022451065.1 Pedosphaera sp.
GGCAACTCACCGGCATCCTCCTCAGATTGCGCCAGACCCGTTTGTCCAAACACACACATCGCGACCACCACCGAGACAATCACAACGTTATCACCAATTATCTGTTTCATAGTGTAAAAATTTTTATCATAAGCATAAACTGATAATGCCAATATACACTGACATTATTATCCATTAAAGGATCCGATCAGACAGAGATGCGCCGCGCCGAATGCCCATATTCAATGAAATAACCGTCATTGCCAAGGCAATTTATCATCCCGACTGTTATGGATGACTAATGGGAAAATCGGCTTGATCAAGTTTGGACTTAAAACCTGGCAGTTAATGAGTTACTATTTCCGTCCCTTCGGGGAAAACAACCGGCAACCACTGAAATGGAATCTTCTGACATGGACTTGGTGCGAATCTGCGCCGTCGCTTTTGCAGCCGTACTGGCAATTTTGTCACTGCTCGCCATGGTGATCTCCAGCATCTGCCGGGCGTTCCCTGTGAAGGCCTCCGACATGCCAAACCCAAGCGCCGAGGAGGCAGTACGCCAAGCGGTGGCCGAAACTTTCCCCGGCTGTCGCATGGCCGAAATTCGCGAAATCAAAACCTGATCGCTTGGCCAAACGCTTAATTTTCGATGATATTATCCAAGTCAAAAAAGGAAATTCGGGTGATGTTCACCCCGTTTCGAGATGGGCTCCAAAGTGTATTCGGCGGAAAAACAAGACTGCAGGACATCCTGCCTGCTATCGAGGCGTCCGCCGCGGCCGGCATTCGGCACTTTGAGTTTGGCGGCGGCGCTCGATTTCAAGCGCCTTTCTTTTATGTTGGCGAAGATCCGTTCCACTGCATGTCGGAGATTCGAAAGACTGTCGGCCCAGAGCCGGATCTGCAGATTCTCACCCGCTCGGTCTCCGGCGTCACGCTGACCACCCAACGCACGTCTGCACTCGCGCTGCAGGCCAAGCTGATGCACAAGCACGGCACCACAATCGACCGAAACTTCGACTTCATGAATGACGTCGACAACTTGGTTAAAACAGGCAGGCCAATTGTCGACTCGGGGATGCATCATCAGGTTTGTGTTGCGCTGATGGGGTTGCCGTTCCAGTCCGACCAGGCGCACACGCCGGAGTTCTACATCAACATCGTGCGAGAGCTGCTCAAGCGTGATATTCACTTTGACTCCGTCTGCCTCAAGGATGCTTCAGGCACGACAGATCCGCACACCTGCCATGAGACGGCAAAGGGCATCAAGGCAATCCTACCGCCGGAAATTCCGCTCATCCAGCACACGCACGACACCGCCTCTACGGCCGTCGCCTGTTACATGGCCGGCATCGCCGGTGGTGTTGATGGCATTGACTTGGCCGTACGACCGTTGGCTTCCGGCACCTCGCAGCCAGACGTCCGCTCGATGGCTCACGCCCTCAAAGGCACCGGTTACAGCCTCGACATCGACCACATGAAGATGGACGAAATTGAGTCGTTGCTGAATGAAGGTTTGAGTGAGTACGAGTTCAACCCTGTGACCACCTCGGCTGACGCCCGCGTGGTTGGCTTCCCGATGCCGGGTGGCGCCATTGGCCCGAATGTCCACATGATGCAGTCGGCCGGTATACTCAACAAATACGGAGCCGTGCTCGCCGAGTTCCCTGAGGTGGTACGTGCCGGCGGCGGTTGGACCAGCGTCACGCCAGGCAGCCAGCAGTATTGGTTGCAGGCTTTTAACAACGTGCTCCACGGCCGATGGGAAAAGATCGACGCAGGCTTCGGCAAGTCGGTCCTGGGTTACTTCGGGAAACCGCCACTATCGCCGGACCCTGAAGTCGTAAAAATCGCCGCTGAGCAACTCGAGTTGCCGCCGTTCGAAGGCGATCCCCTCGAGGAAGCCCCCGATACGCTCGCCGAAGCTGAGACCGCCTTGAAGGAACGCGGCATCGAGGTCACGGATGAAAACAGGTTCCTCGTCGCCGCCGCAATCATCCCCGGCAAAAACATGGAGCTAAATGAGGGGATCCGCCTCCTTGAGGGTCGCTCCAAGATCACCCTTCCGCTGAAAAAGAAAGAGCCGATCGCTGCCGGCGCGGCATTGAGCGCTCCCACCAAGACCAACATCACCGTAAGCGAAGGCGGCAAAACACGAACCTACGAGGTCATCATCGAGCCGCCCGCATCAACGACAACTCCGTCCTCCGGACAATCACAGCAGTCAGGGAACGGCGGCGGCCAAACGACCGATGTATTCTCACCATTCGAAGGCAACGTCGAGTTGGTCGAGATAAACGTCAAGGTCGGTGATAGGGTCACCCAGGGCCAGGTGGTTGCCGCTGTCGAGGCGATGAAAGCCAAGCACGACGTGAAGGCGCCATGCTCCGGCCGTGTCGTTACGGTTCACGCTGTCATCGGGAACGAAGTCTCAGCCGGAAAACCGATCCTGACCGTCGAGGTTTAAAATGGAGATTCTCCAAAAACTCTTCGAGAGTTCCGGCTTCGCAGGGGACGCAAGCCTAGCCTGGCAAAACATCGTCATGTTCATCATCGGCGGCGTATTAATCACACTTGCTGTCAAAAAAAACTTCGAACCGCTCCTACTGATCCCGATTGGATTCGGTGCCATCCTCGCGAATCTCCCAGGCGCAGAGATGAGCGCAAAGCCTGATGAAATTGGAGACAAGTGGCCGCTTTTGGCATTCATTTATCATTATGCGGTCAATAAAGCAGAACTACTCCCTCCAATCATTTTCATGGGGGTCGGAGCCTTGACAGATTTCCGCCCGCTGCTCGGCCGCCCAATCACTTTCCTTCTCGGAGCCGCCGCTCAGTTGGGAATTTTCCTCGCCGCACTGGGCGCATTTTATATTTTTGGATTCAAGCTCCCGGAGGCGGCTTCAATCGGAATCATCGGCGGAGCGGACGGGCCGACCACGATTTTCCTCACCGCCAAGCTTGCACCGCATCTGCTCGGGGCAGTAGCCGTGGCAGCATACAGCTACATGGCGCTGGTGCCGGTGATCCAGCCGCCAATCATCAAACTGTTGACCACCCAGAGGGAACGCGAGATTGACATGCCGCAGGCAAAACTTGTCTCAAAAGGCGCAGTCATCGTTTTTCCAATTGCCACTTGCGTGATAACAGTACTGTTCATTCCGGCCAGTGGCCCACTGATAGGCATGCTGATGTTTGGCAACCTGATTCGCGAGTCCGGCGTCACACAGCGCCTGAGCAGTACCGCCAGCGGCCCTCTTATTAACATTGTGACAATCTTCCTTGGACTGATAGTGGGTGCCACAATGGAGGGTGAGAAATTCCTGAAGGGCGAAACGCTAGCTATTCTCGCATTAGGCCTGGTGGCGTTCTGCTTTAGCACAGCAGGAGGTGTCTTATTCGCAAAACTTTTAAACCTCTTCCTAAGCGGTGACAAAAAAATCAATCCATGCATCGGGGCCGCTGGTGTATCTGCTGTCCCCATGGCTGCTCGCGTAGTGCAAAGCTTCGTCTCCAAGGAAACCGACGGACGCGTCAACCCGCTCATGGCTGCCATGGGACCAAACGTAGCCGGCGTGATCGGTTCCGCGGTTTCAGCCGGTGTGTTCCTGTCGCTCATCAAGGCACTGCAATGAGCCGCGGCGAGATCCACGCCTGGAACATCCTCGACAGCAAGCCGGTTTTGGCCAAATGGGATAACGGTCACTTCACCAAAATCACCACCACCGAGAAGCCCCCAGCGAAGGCCAAGTGGATAGGCCCACCACTGGTCGACGTACAGGTCAATGGCTACGCCGGGGTCGACTTCCAGCAGGACGACCTGAGCGAGACCGATCTGCTCCAAGTCGTCGAGCAACTAGGCCATGCGTGCTGCGAGAAAATTCTTTTCACCCTCGTCACCGATAACTGGGAGGCGATGACCCGACGCTTGACCAGGGCGAAGCAATTCCGTGATGCCAACCCCAAGCTTGGCCGGGCGATCGCAGGCTGGCACATTGAGGGACCGTTCCTCTCCGCCGAGACCGGCTACTGCGGCGCGCATCCCGCAGACAAGATGCTCAAGCCCACACAAGAACGAATCGCTGAACTTCGTGCACTCGCCGGTGACGATCCCCTGCTCCTCACAATGGCCCCCGAGGTCAACGGCGCACTGAAGGGCTTTACCACTGCGCGCGAACTGGGCATCCACGTCTCCATCGGCCACACCAACGCCCCGGCACACATTCTCCGCCGGGTGACAGCCGCCGGCCCAGCTGGCTTCACGCATCTCGGCAATGGCTGCCCCGCCACGCTCGACCGCGCCGACAACATCCTTTGGCGCGCGCTCGATACCCCCGGGTTGACCTGTGGGCTCATCCCGGACCGCTGGCATGTGTCACCCGCACTGTTCCGGCTGATTCACCGGCTCGTCGATCCCGACTCCATCTACTACACCACTGACGCGATGGCCGCGGCCGGCTCGCCCCCAGGCAAATACCGCCTTGGCCAACTGGAACTCGAGGTCGGCCCGGAGCAAATCGTCCGACTTCCTGGAACGGCGAACCTCGCCGGCTCCGCGCTCACGCCGATTGAGGGCGTCCGCCGCGCCGCCGATATGCTCGACTGCAACTGGCAGGACGTCTGGCCCAAGTTCAGCCAGGCTCCGGCTAGATTCATGGGATTAAAGGAAGGCTTTACCCTAGGTGCACCTGCAAACTTTGCGCTGATCGAAACCGATTCAGCCAACCGTATCGTGGCGCACAGCCTAGAGGTGGCACACTAAAACGCTTCTAATTCGAGGGCGTTGATCCCTTCCACTACCGTTTCGAGGGTAAGCTCAGCGAGGTCGCTGTGTTGGTTCAGCACACAGACTTTTTCACCGAGCGGTCGCCAGATTTTCTCGTCGCTCTTCGCCCACAAAACCAGTGTGGGCAAGCCAAGTGCAGAAGCCAGGTGCGTGACGCCGGAGTCGTGGCCGATGTAACCGCTGCACTTGGCCAGGCGCGGCGCCAGCTCACTCAGCGGAACATGCTGTGCAAGCTGAACACGCTCTGCCAGCAGATCCTTGGCCAAGCGTTGCAACTGCGCCCCCTCCGCCTCACCACCGACGAGCAACAGATTTAACGGCGAGTGATCGAGCAGGTATGCGACCAACTTGCGCCAGTTTTGTTCCGGCCAGTTTTTGTGCTCGCTGCCGCTTCCAGGATGCAGTGCCAGCAAATTCTCCTGCTTGGCCAAGCCGGGCAACTCGAGCCGTGCCACAGGATCCCCGTCGAATATTGCCAATTGCTCCAACGGCTTGAGGAACACGTCGCTTGCGTGAATCGACTTGGTCTCATCCGGTCGATGCTGTGCGGCGATGAACTGCCGAGGACCGCACGACTTGACGTTGGTTTCAAATATCCCGTCTGGATCAAACAGGTAGGAAATAACAATGGCGAACTGGCCAAAAAACTCGCGCCATTCCAAATCGAACGAGCCACCCCTAGCAAAAAAAGAGGCCAAACCGGGTGACTCAATCGCATGCACAGCCTTGGCCAAGCCTCCCGTCAACGCCAACGATGCGACTCGCGGATACCCAAGCACCTCGATGTCAGCCCGCGGAAAGCGATTCCGTAACGCCGCCAGTACCGGAAGCGTCAGGATAAAGTCACCGATCGCCCCGCCACGGATGACGAGAATACGTGGAGCCTTGACGGATGTGGATGCGATCATTGCGAAACCTGATTGGTCATGACAATAACACCCCCCACGGCAATCACTGAGCCGATGAGCGAGCGTACCGTCGGCCGTTCACCCTCAAATTTCATCGCTAGCGGAATAATCACTAGCGGCGACAAGGCGACGACAGACAATACGATTCCTGCTGGCAATCCAGTCAACGCCCACTGGTATGCGCCCACGCCCAGCGTTGGACCGCAGAGAGCATTGGCAACAACCAGCGCAGCGACGAGTTTCACAGTTGCGGGGGTCAGCGCTACCTCGGTTTGGATCGGTCCATTGTTCCGGATTTTCATTTTCCGAAACACGAGCAATACAGCCATCACCGTCAAGCCGCCGAGGATGCGTTGATACGCCTGCGACAGGCCATCCACGGTGGCCCCGGCCTCGACCATCGATACCGCCTTGCGACTCAGCACCGCGCCGATGCCCTGCCCAGAGGCAGACATCAGGCCCCACATGATTCCAGCCTTCCAGTGTTTCTTGTTGACTTGGGTCGTTTCGCTGGGAGCCAGGGCCAATGCGACTCCCACTAAAATCGCCGTGGCAGCCAACACCTGCCCAAACGATAACCCATTTTCCAGCCAAAGCCACTCGAACATCGCCGCAATTGGCGCGGCGAGGCATTGTGTCATCACCATCGTCAAGCGCGAACCAAGGATCGGGTATGCCCTGAACAATCCGTAGTCACCTACGCCAAACCCGACGATACCACTTATAAAAAACACAACCAGAGCGCCCCCTCCGAGGCCCGCCCCGAAAGAGTGTGCATAGATACCCAGTAAAAACGCCGACAGCAGAAAACGCCAAAAGTTTGCCTCGACGCCAGAGATGTAATGCGACAGGCGCTTACCTGAAACGGCCGAGAGCGAAAACAGAATCGTGGCTAGTATCGCTGCGGTCATTTGTCGAAGGGATCAATCATCCAGAAACCCAACACTGCGCCAACCATCGAGAATCGACTGCAACTCGGCACGCTCCGCACCGGGAACCTCGACCAACGGCGGACGCACCGGGCCGCCGCTCAGGCCAAGCATGTCGAGCATCGCCTTCATCGCCGACACCTCGTATCCCTTACGACTGGTACGCAGCGCATACAGCGGCACGACATGGTCGTTGACCAGTTGATTGAGAGCCACCGAGTCGCCGGCAGCACCTAGTTCGTGAAGCTTGACCGACAACTTCGGCGCCACGGCAGAGATGCTGGACGTATAGGTTCGGATGCCAATCGCGTAGTAGCCCGGCACCATGTCGTCACCCGCACCGCCGATCCAGTGCAGCCTGTCGCTAAGTCGTTGGCGGATCATTTGGTAACGACGAATGTCTGCCGAGCCGTCTTTCCAAGCGACGACGTTTGGGATTTCAGCTAGGCATTCCGCCTGTGCCGGCGTGTAGTTTGCCCAGTCACGACTGTAAATCAGGACTCCCAAGCCGCTCATCTCTGCGATGCTCGAGTAGTAGTCCACAAGACCATCCATCTCGGCATTCGGATAGTAAGGCGGGAATGCCAGCACACCATCGGCACCGCAGTCGGCTGCCTGCCTAGCCAAGCGCTTGGCCAAGCCGCCCGCGAAACCCACCCCGGCAATCACTGGCGCACGGCCGGCCGTTTCCTCGACAGTCGCCTCAACGACTTGCCGCACCTCCTCCGGCGTGAGCGAGTACAACTCGCCGGTGCCACCGGCGGCGACCAGCGCACACATTGGCTGCTTAAGCATATAACGGACGTTTTTTCGATGCCCATCGATGTCTAGTGAGTGGTCGTCGTTAAACGGCGTCACCGGGAAACCGATGACTCCCTCCAGCCTTGAACAAAGTTTCTGTGGATTCATTTTAAAAAATTGGTTACCAGCGCGGGAGTTTTCGGGTCCAGTTTGGGTCGATGTGTTTTTGCATCTCGGCCTCGTCATCGCGCCTGCGGTACGAGCAGCTGCGGAAACGCTCCTTGCCGCGCTCGAGTTGATCGTAATCAAGCGTCACACCCAAGCCCGGTTTGTCCTGAATCTCGACGCAGCCGTCGACAATCGGCACGCGACCTCCCTCAACGATTTCGTCAACAGCCGACTGCCAGGGGTAATGTGTGTCACAGGCGTAGGTAAGGTGCGCGGTTGCCGATGCGACGTGCGCCATCGCCATAAGCGAAACGCCGAGGTGACTGTTCGAGTGCATCGACAGGCCAATGCCGAACGTCTTGCAGACACGCGCAAGCTGCTGCACCTTTCGCATGCCGCCCCAGTAATGGTGGTCACACAGCACCACCTGCACAGCATCAAGCCGAACCGCCTCCGGGATGTCGCCAAACGATGTCACGGCAACATTGCTGGCCAGCGGCGTCTCGACGCCATCGGCCAACAGGCGTCGGCGCACCTCGGCCATTCCATCGAGACCGACACAAGGGTCCTCAAGATAGCCACCACGGGAGAGTTCCCCGGCAAGGTCCTGTCCTACTTTCACCGATGTCTCGACGGACCATGCGCAGTTAGGATCGATCCGCAGCGGAACGGCTTGGCCAAACACTTCGCGAAGTTGGCGCAGCGTCTCGACCTCGATCTCCGGTTCGAGCACACCGCCCTTGAACTTGATGGAACCGAAGCCGTACTTGGCGCGCATCTGCTGTACCTGTTTAACGAGAGAGTCCGGTGAGAGGGCTTCGCCGTATTCGTCGTCGCGCAGGTCATCGCCCTCACCACCGCCACCCGCGTGCTTGTAGAACGGGTACGCGGAAAAAGAAACCTTGTCGCGTATTCGTCCGCCGATAAGGTCGCAGACCGGCTTGCCAACCGACCTGCCGATCAAGTCGAGACAAGCTGTCTCGATAGCGGAGTAGGTTCGGGCGTCAGCGTCAAGAGGGTTTTCGCCGGGAACATTGTAGGTTTGAGATCGCTTCAAACCGCTGGCGCCGCCCTCGACCATTGTAGAGAGATCACCGGTCAACCGATACGGACAGGCTCCAATGACCTCTTTACTAATTGCCTCCAATGCTCTGGCTGGCTGATCACCGCCGTAGGTCTCAGCGATGCCAACGACCCCGTCGTCGCTTTCCAACTCAATGACATTGCGCAGCGCATACGGTTGGTGCAGCCCGTAACTGCTGCGCAGCGGCGGGTCGGCCATGGCGATCGAATGAATCCTGAAGTCTCTGATTCGCATTAAAAAGACGAACCGCATGTTGCCGCCCGCTCGCGTTTGATTCAATGCGGGAGTACACCGGTCTCCTGATAACTGAATCACGCATCAGCCCAGCCCTCCGTTGCATAGTAAGAGGCAAAGTGATCACATTGCTCGTTGTAGGCCAAACTTGGACCGTCACCAGGGACGATCTTGAGAAATTCCTCGAAGCCGGCCTTGGCTTCGTCAAATTATAATGACACTTATAAAGGGCAAACTCAGATTATCCATCCATATTCTGTCAACCGTCGGAATACCATAAAACAATAGATTTTGGCTCAAATTAAATTCATTTTGAACGCTTTTACGAAGTCCCCTGTCAACTTCAGAACGCTGCCACGGTGAAGGTTTGGTTAGTGCAACGATTCATGGTGGCAGCAACGGATTC
>JAKUOU010000011.1 GCA_022451065.1 Pedosphaera sp.
CAAGAGGATGGTCAACACACCCCCGAGAACCAACCCCCCTGGCCAACCTGCATGGAGGATGTTCAGCCACTTGGTTTTCTCCCTGTAGAACATGGTGGCCACGACCGGGTTGATAAAGGCTTCCACGGTACCGTTGCCCAAGCCTAAAATAACCGATCCCCAGTAGAGGTAGCCGTAAGCTTTACCTTGAGCTGCAGTTAGCGCTTCGCCTTCGACCCCGCTGACAATACCGTGAGCCATGAAGGCCAATCCGGCATACAGCGCGTAGCAGATGAAGCTGAAGATCATCGCCGTCTTATAGCCAACTTTGTCAATAATGAGACTGAATGCGATAATGCTAATTGCGAATGGCCAGATACCGGCCCCGAAGAGTTCCTGACCTTGTACCGCATCCAGCCCGAAAGCTGCCGGCCAAAGATCTGGAGTGTTGACGAGAAACGCACGCGTGATGAACGCAAACGCCGTTGTGATCAACGCGATGAAACAGCCCCAAAAAAGGAGCTTATCGCCGGTTGAATTGTTTGTTTCGTTGCTCATTGTGTTTATGTATTTTTTATGGGTTCAGAAAATTACAGGGTGAAGGAGGGAAGATTGACTCTTTCGCCGCCTTGCTCGGCGCTTTGATGGGCGCAGATGCCCACGCAGGTCCAGTTGGCTGCCGTCTTGGCGTTGGGCCAAGGGTCACGGTCCTCGACCAGCGCGCTCAGGAATTCATTGACCATGTGCGGGTGACTGCCGCCGTGGCCGCCGCCCTGCAAAAAGGAGAGGTGGTCAGCATCCTCAATGCTTTGGGTGAATTTTTGGATGGGCTCGGGCAGCAGATGCGCGAAGTCCGGCACCTCCACGCGCTCGGGAATTTCCGCCTCCGGCCGCTTGGCCACGTGCAGGATGTGCGGATCGTTCTCGGTAAGGGTCCACTCAAAGCTTTTTTTGCTGCCATAAACATCGATGCTCTCGCGGTACTGCCGCGCGACGTCGTAGAGGAAACGCCATACGTGCGCGGAGAGGTCGCTGTCCTTTAGCTTGATGTGGCAACTTTCGACGGCGAATTTATTACCACTCTTCTGAGCAATGTCATCCCGCACAGTGCCGCTGCCGAAACAGCTGACGTATTCAGCAAGGCCATCGACCATGCCTAGGCATGGGCTCACCACATGGGTGGCGTAGTGCATTGGGATCATCTCCTCCCAGTAACTCGGCCAGCCGTCCATGTCCTGCGGATGACTGGCGGCGAGGTATTGCAGCTTGCCGAGTTCACCCTTGTCGTAAAGCTCCTTGATGAACAGAAACTCACGGCTGTAGACGACCGTCTCGGCCATCATGTATTTGAGTCCGGTTTCATCGACCGTTTTGCAAAGCTCCTCGCATTCCTCGATGGTGGTGGCCATCGGCACGGTGCACATGACATGTTTGCCTGCGCGCAAGGCCTTGAGCGATTGCAGGGCGTGATCGGGAATCGGTGAGTTGATATGAACCGCGTCGATCCCCGGATCGTTCAGCAGTTCGTCATAATTGGTGTAGCGTTTTTCGATGCCGAACTGGTCGGCCACGGCATTCATTTCCGCCTCGTTGCGGCGGCATACAGCCATGAGGTTGGCGTTTGGATGCGCCTGATGGATGGGGATGAACTCGGCACCAAACCCGAGGCCGACGATGGCGATATTAAAGGTCTGGTCGCTCATTCAGTGTATGTCCGGTCACACACGCTGGGCTGCAGATGGTGGGTTAGATCCATCAGATCGAAGGGATGCAACCCCGCGATTCCCGGCCTGTCAACGCCTTTTCGGCATAAATAAAGGCACAACGAATGACGGTGAGCGCCCAAATACCTCGGGCTTGGTCAATCGGCGGGGCTACTCGTCCTTGAAGAAACGCTCGAGAATACCATCAATCCGTTTGCCAGTCTCACTCTGGGGGGCGAGTTCCTTGGCCTCGAGCAGCATTTCCTTGGCCTTGGCCTTGTCGGTTTGGAAAAGAATAGAACTCTTCATAAAGACAGCCTCCTGCAGGGCCGCGCCGGTTGGCTTCTTCTCTGCTATCAGCTTGTCGATGGCGGCGAGGATGTCTTCCGGTTTGCCGCGGTTGCTGCTCATGGTGGCTTCGAGTTCGCTCTTAAACTCCACGCTGTTTTTAAGCCCGTCAAACTTGGTCTTCAGTCCGGCCTTGTTGTCGGCATCCAACTCGATGATCTCTGCCACCACCTCGCTGTAGGTCTTTAGGGCCATCTCGTCATCCACGAGCGACAGGCCTTCGGCAAGCAGCTTGGCCTTCTCGGTGCCGGTGGCTTTCTCGGCCTTGGCGAACGCTGCGTCGCGCTTGGCAAGGGTGCCGAGTTGCTCCTTCAGGTTGGCAACGTACTTATCTGCAGGGTCGCCACTGTAACCGACCGTCTGGTAATACGGACGACCCTTGGCGTCAGCGAGGAAGATGGTAGGCACGCCCTGAATGCCGTACTTGGCGCTGAGTACCTTGTACTGCTCGATCTCCTCCGGCGTCTGCTTGGACTTGTCGCGGGGGCTGTCGAGCTTGAGTAGGACAAAATTCTTGGGCATCTCCGTCTTGAAGACGTCCTGGGTCAGGACGTTCTTTGCCAGCGCCTTGCAGGGGGGGCACCAATCCGAGCCGGTGAACTCCATCAGGATACTTTTTTCTTCCTTGGCAGCCTGGGCTTTGGCTTTCTCGAAATCTACAAGCCAGCCATCAGCAGCTTGTGCCGTGGGCAGGGAGAGTATTGCAGCGGTTCCAACGGCCAAAAGGACGTTCCGTGATATGAATCGTAGTGACTTCATTGGTTGGCCTTGCTACGCCCGCAACGGTGCTTTGGCAACGGTAAATTGGTTAAAAACAAAGTTTTTTAGCCTGATTGAATTCTCTGGCTGTTTTTGGCAGCTTATTGCCAATGAGCGACGACAAGACAAAGGCAGCTCCGAAACGGGGGGCTCTTAAGAAGGCGGCCAAGCGCAAGGCATTCACCAATAAAAAGGAAAAAACCAAGCTCTACGGGGAATCAATGGAGATGCTCGGTGAGGACCTGACTACGAGCAACACCAAGCTGGGCGGCGAAGCCAAGAACGACGAGCTTGGCCAAGCGGCAGCCGAAGCCATGCAGGCGCTGATCAAGAACGAGAAAAGCAAAGAGTAAACTACTCTTTCACGCCGACCGGATCGGCCGGTTCCATTATTGGTTCTGAGGCTGGTTCCGTCGCTATGGGCACAACCGGCATAGGCGGCAGGACGTTGGAGCTTGGCCAAGCTTTGAACGCAAATATCCCGAACATCGCCACCGCGCACATCATTGAGCCGACCGCGCCCAGCAACATGCCAATGACCGCGCCTGCGCCGGCCTTGGCCGAGTCCTGCGCTTCGCGTCCAAACGCCCACTCGAATCCCATCGCCCCGATGAACGGGCCAATGATCAGTCCAATAGGCTGAGGCGGAATGAACAACCCGACAAAGAGGCCGAGCAATGCTCCGAGCATGCCCTTCCACGTGGCGCCGAGTTTTTTTGCTCCAATCAGCGTGGCCAGATAATCGAGTCCGAACGCAGCTGCCGTTAGCACCGCCAGTGCGCCGATCCAAAACCAGTCGATGCCACCATGCTGACCAAAGTAAAGTTGGTGTCCCAAGCCGGCGACCAGCAACAGCGACGTGCCGGGTACACCGGGAATGAAGTTGCCGATCACGCCGATAAACATGATTAGCAGCACGATAAGGTATCCGATCCAAAGTTCCGTCATGGCTTATTTGGTTTGAGCTTTCCGCAGCGCGGCGACCGCTTGGTCAAAGTCGTTTGGCCAAGTGGCTTCTACTTCCAGTCGCTTTCCGCTTCGCGGATGCGTAAACGCCAGTGATTGCGCGTGGAGCATCTGCCGGTCGGTGCGCACGCCGGTATCGCTGGTCAATTGCGCCGTCGACTTTTGGCCGTAAAGCGCGTCCCCCGCCAACGGAAAACCGATGTGTTTGAAGTGCACACGAATCTGGTGCGTGCGCCCGGTGTGCAGCGTCGCTTCGACGAGTGTGCAGTTGGCCAGGCGCTCGATTACGCGCCAGCCGGTGCGGGCGTCGCGGCTTGCGCCAGGCTGCACAGTCATCAGTTTGCGCTGCACCGGATGCCGCGCGATTGGCGCGTCGATCTCGCCCGCTTCATTGGCCAGCCAGCCGCAGACGATTGCGTGATACCGCTTGGCCACCTCGCGCTCCTTGAATTGCGCAGCCAGGCTAATGTGCGCGGCATCATTCTTAGCGGCGACGAGGCAACCGGTCGTGTCCATGTCGAGCCGGTGCACGATGCCTGGGCGGACAACACCGCCGATGCCGCTCAGGCTGCCGGCGCAGTGGTGGAGCAGCGCATTGACCAGCGTGCCACTCTCGTGCCCGTGGCCGGGATGAGTCGGCATGTTGGCCGGCTTGTTGACGACAACCAGATCGTCATCCTCATACAATACCTCGATTGGGATGTTCTCCGACTTGGCTTCGATCTCCCTCGGCACCGGCCAGGTGATCTCGACTATTTGGCCGGCGACGGGGTGCTGGGTTGGCTTGGCCGGTTTGCCATTGACGAGAATGCAGCCCTCGCGCATCAGCCGCTGAATGCCGCCGCGTGAGATGTGCGGCAGCTTCGTCGTGAGATAGCGGTCGAGCCGTTCGCTGATGAGCGTTTCATCGATCGTCACCATCGTCTGCTCTGGAGTCGACTCGGTTACTGGAAGTTCGTCGTCCACGTTGTTGCGCCCGGCCAAGTTGCCGACAACATCCACCCTGACACAAGCCAAAGCCGCAAGTGATCATTGCGCTTGGCCAAGGGCGGCGGTAGCTTCGCGGGCATGAAAACCAAGGCGGCTGTTCTCCGACAGATGGAGTTGCCACACCCGTACGCGGAGTCGCGCCCGCTCTCGATCGAGGAGGTGGATCTGGATGGCCCTGGAGAAAACGAGGTGCTGGTGCAGGTGGCCGGCGCCGGGCTGTGCCACTCGGATTTGTCGGTGATCAACGGCTCGCGCCCGCGCCCGGTACCAATGGTGATGGGGCACGAGGCGGCTGGCGTTGTCCGCGACATTGGTCCCGGCGTGAAGGGACTCGTACCGGATGATCATGTGGTGTTTTCGTTTGTGCCATGCTGTGGCGGATGCCCGATGTGTGCCGTGGGCCGGGCACCGCTTTGCGAGCCGGCCTATGAGGCCGCTGTCACCGGCCAACTGCTTCATGGAGGCCGGCGTTTCACCGTAAGTGGCGGCGAGGAGGTTAATCATCATCAGGGCGTTTCGGGCTATTCGGAGTACACGGTTGCAGCGCCGGAGTCGCTGATAAAGATCGACAAGTCGCACCCGATCGAGATGGCGACGCTATTCGGCTGTGCGATTATGACCGGCGTCGGCGCGGTGGTGAACACCGCCAAGGTCCAGCCCGGCACCTCGACCGCCATCTTCGGCGTGGGTGGCGTGGGGCTGAGCGTGGTGCTCGGACTGAAACTTGCTGGCGCGTTCCCAATTATCGCCGTCGACAGGCTGGAAAACAAACTGGCCTTGGCCAGGCAGGCTGGAGCGACACACGTGATCAACGCCTCGGAAGTCGATCCGGTGATGGCGTTGCGTGAATTGACCGATGGCGGGGCGGCGGATGTATTCGAGGCAGTCGGCAACGAGAAGGTGCTTGGCCAGGCTTACCAAGCCACGCGCAAGGGCGGCCGCACGATCACCGTTGGGCTGCCCGACCCGGCTCGCGAGTTGACCATCCCGGCGTTGTCACTTGTTGCCGAGGAACGCCAACTGATGGGCTCGTACATGGGCTCTTGCGTGCCCAAGCGCGACATCCCGCGCTTCATGCGTCTCTATGCCGAGGGCAAATTGCAGGTGGATGTTTTGAACAGCCGCTTTATCAATCTCGAGCAGGTCAACGAAGGTTTTGACGCGCTCGCCCAGGGCGAAGTCGCCAGGCAAATCATCAAGTTTAATCTGCTATGAAAAAAATCATTCCATTAACGGCTGCGTTGCTAGCGCCCCTGGCATTGTTGGCGCAGAAGAAAAAGGGCCCATACGAGAGCGACTTTGAATTGCCCGGTTCGCGAGTCGAGGTTTACAAGACGATTGGCGACGTGAAGTTGAAGATTTATATTTACGAACCGGAAGGACACAAGGCCGGTGCCAAGCGGCCGGCGATCGTATTCTTTTTTGGTGGCGGCTGGCGGGGTGGCACGCCAAAGCAGTTCATGCAGCATTGCCGTTATCTGGCCTCAAAGGGGATGGTGGCGATGACGGCCGACTATCGTGTGGCCAGTCGGCAGGGCACCAAGCCGTTTCATTGCGTGCGCGACGGCAAATCGGCGGTACGCTGGATTCGCAAAAACGCCAGTCGGCTTGGCATCGATCCTGGGCGTGTCGCCGCTGGCGGTGGCTCGGCCGGGGGTCACGTTGCCGGCTGTACCGGCACGCTCCCCAAGCACGACGAACCGGGCGAGGATGCCAAGGTCAGTTCCGTCCCCAACGCTATGGTGTTGTATAACCCGGTGCTCATCACCGCCAAGGCGGAGGGATTGAAGGCATTCGGCGGAAAATTGGATCAACTGGCGAAACGACTCGGTGTCGATGATCCCACGACGATATCACCGTATCATCATATCCGAAAGGGCCTGCCACCGACACTTGTGCTCCACGGCAAGGGCGACACGACGGTGCCCTACTCAACTGCCGAGGCGTACGTTAAGAAGGCCACCAAAACGGGCTTGCGAGCGGAGTTGTCGGGTTATGAAGACATGCCGCACGGCTTCTTCAATTTTGGTCGCCGCGACAACAAAATGTTCCTCGCCACTGTTACGCGCATGCACGAATTCCTCGGCTCGCTCGGCTATGTGAAAGGCAAGCCGACGGTCGAGAAACATCTAAAACGTCTGGCCGGGCAGAAGTAATTTTGCCTTGAGCACCGAGCCAAAAAAGTTGGGGTTGATGGTGTCGGTGGCGCCGGATGCTCCCGGCTTTGGCCAAGCGCTCGACCTCGCGGCCAAGGCGATGGGCGATGGCGAGAAAGTTTTCCTCTACTGCATCGACGACGCGGTGCCGGGCATCAGCGATCCGCGCCTGGCCAAGCTGCGGGAGGATGGGCTGAACCTGTTCGGATGTGCGTACAGTATGCGCCAGCGCAAACTTCCTCTCGATGAATCGGCGGTCTTCTCCGGCCTTTCGGTGCTCAGCGATATTATGGCTGACACCGATCGCTTCGAGAGTTTCAATTGATGTTTTGCCAAGCGGTCAGTTTTTGGTGCGGTAAAACCGAGAGCCGGCCAAGCCGGACCGCATGAGCGTGAGCGGATTCTTCTCGGCAGTATCTATCCATGGCCCGTTGGCGGTATCGGCACTTTGGAGTGTGCCGGTGAATTCGAGAGTCAAGTTATCGCCGTCGATTTTCAGCGTGAGTGTCGGAATCTTCGGTTCGACATGCCATTCCACGCCGTCGGGACCCTTGCGATAAAGCTCGTGGATGCTGGTGTCGGGTAGGGCTTCATTGTACAAGGCGGCTTCCTCGATCAAGGCATCAATGGCACCCCTGCCGCCCAGTGTCGAGCCGTGCCGGATGCCGAACATCACCTCGGTATTTCCGGCTTTCCACTCGGCGGGATTATCGCTGAGGTATTGGCCTATCATTTCGCCGTTGCGATAGCCGGTCACTCGGAGTTGGCCGTTAACAAGTTTATAGGTGAATGCCAGCATGATCAGTTCGTTGACGGTTTTCTCGAGGTACCCCGGTTTAAAATCCTGTGTGCGCCGAAAGCCGGAACTACCGCTCATCCAGCGGCCCATCTGGCGTTCGCCGTAAATGATGCCGTCGAAGGTGTCGCCTTGAACACTGTCGATCGTGATGACTGAACCAGCCCGGACGCGCGGTCCGATCTTTTGCATGAGCACCCATGAGACGAGTGTTTTGTTCCGGATCGTCGGTCCAATGTACTCACCGGCATCGCTGTCTGTGATGGCCCAGGCGTCGGCCGTCTGGCTGTTGCCACCGACGTCGAGTTTGCCATCGACAATCTCGGCATCCTCCTGCAGCAGCAACTCGGGGAAGTTGCCCGTCAAATCCTCCAGCTCGGTTTCGCCTTCGAATGTCCAGTGGCCGACTAGATATTTGTTGGGGTCCACCGGCGGGTCAGTGGAGTCGTTCGGGTCGGACCCGTCGGACACTTCCTGGCCGTCCTTGACCAGATCGTCGTCGGTGTTGGGGTTGAGGGGGTCGGTGCCGGTGTCGTCGACACCCACGAATTTGCCGGTGTTTGTCTCGATATTGTCCGCGAGTCCGTCATCGTCTGTATCCGCCTTCAGCGGGTTGGTGCCGGTATCATTGGAATCAACAAACTCGCCCGAATTGGTCTCGACATCATCGGGCAGGGTGTCGTCATCGGTGTCCTTTTTGTTTGGATTGGTTCGCAGTTTCAATTCGGTCAAATTGGTAAGATTATCGTCGTCGGGATCGTCCTCAGCCCCCTTGGCTAAATTCTTGAAATGATCCTTCTCCCATTCGTCAGGAAGACCATCTTTGTCCTCGTCCTTCAGCTTGACCGGACCTTCCTCAAGGAGTTCCTCAATCTTGTCTAAAGCCATGACGCCACTGTAGATGCGAGCTTCCTCAATATCGGCCGAGATGCCTCCGGGGCCGCCGGCCTGTTTCGAGCCGTGGCGATTGCCGAAAAAGATCTCAGCGTCGCCGGTTTGCCAGCTAGATAATTGGATTGATTCATAGAAGCCAAGTTCCTCGTCGTTGCGATAACCGGTTATATAGATCACGCCGTCTTCAAGAACTTCGTAGGTGATCACAAGTTGAATGAGCTCGCCGGTTTCCTCCTCCATAAAACCAAGATCAAAATCCTGTGTGCGATGAAAGTATGAACTCCCTGCCATCCATTGGTTGGGTTGGCGTTCGGCAAAGATGATACCGTCGAAATGGTCCGAACTGATCCGATCAATCGTGATGACCGATCCAGCCTTGGCTCTTTCGGAAAGTTGCTGGAGACGAACCCATGCGACTAGTGTTTTACTGGTGATCGTCGGGCCGGTGTACTTGCCGTCGTCTTTGCCGGTGACTGCCCAGCCAAGTGCGTTGGTTCCTGTGCCTTCTAGTTTTAATTGTCCATCCTCAATCTTTGCTGAACCCTCGAGCACCAGCCCGGGAAAATTACCAACCACGTCATCGGTTTCTTCCCCTATCTCAAAGGTCCATTGTCCCAACAATTCAACCTTGTAAGAGACCGGCCCCTGCTGGACTAAAGCTACAATTTCATCCTCATACAGTGCCTCATCATAAACACGGGCCTCGTCGATCAATGCGTTTAGACCACCCTTGCCTCCGTTTGTTCCGCCGGTGCGGATGCCGAACAAGACCTCGGTGTCATCGGTGTCCCAATAGGTTGAGTTCTCGGAATTGTACGAGCCGATCTTTTGACCGTTGCGATAGACTGTGACTGACACTTCATCACCAGCGAATGTAGTTTCGTGCACAATTGCGAGACACACTTTTTGTCCGGTTTCGGTCTCCTCAAAACCTGGTTTCAGTTTATTTGTTCGAGCACCGTCATTGCTGCCGTTTGTCCATTGGTTTGAATTATCCTGAGCGAACACGATGCCGTCAAACTCATCCCCACCGAGACTTTCTAGCGTAAGCGCTGATCCCCCCTTGGCGGTGTCGTCTAGTCCCTCCAGCGTGACCCACACAACCAGCGTGTGATCCTCTATAGTGGGGCCGCTGTAATCCCACTCCTCCGTGTTTGTTGCCGCCCAGCCGGTCGATTCAACTCCCTTGCCGGTGACCCGCAGTTGCCCATCAACGAGTTCCGCATCACCCTTGAGTGCTAGATCGGGAAAATTACCGGCTAAATCGGTAAGTTCTTCATCCTCCTCGAACGTCCAGTGACCCACAATTTCGGATCGTGCCAATTGGGTGGTGGCGATGAAAACGCTTGCCAAGCCAAGCGCTTGAAATAAATGGAAGTTATTTATGAAATGTTTCATAATTAAAGAGGAGTAGAGCCGCCAAGGTTGAATTCATGGCGGTTGATGTCAACTGTTTCCAGCTAATAAAATGAGCCAGGTCAAGCGGGGTCAGTCGGGGGCAGTGAGCGACTGGCCGTTGTTCTTTGGGCCAAGCCCGAGTAGGAACGGAGCAGTGGCTTTGGCAAAGGTGTCCGGCTTTCGTGCGGAAGCAGCGCCGGCACCGAAGCAGCTTTGCAGCATCTCGGTGTTCACCACTCCGGGGCTGAACGGCACGCAGGCCATGCCGCTGGGCAGCTCTTCGGCCATCGCTTTGCTTAAACCCTCTATTGCCCACTTGGTCCCGCAGTAGGGCGCGACCTCGGGCGAGGTGCTGCGGCCCCAGCCAGAACTGAGGTTCACGATCACGCCGTGGTTGCGCTTGATCATCGCTGGCGCGAAATGCCTTGTGACGTTGGCCACGCCCTTGATGTTAATGTCGATCACCGCATCGAACTCCTCCATCGGGATATCGACGAGGTTGGCGTTGGCGTTGATGATTGCTGCGTTATTGATGAGCAGGTCGGGCGCGCCGTACTCGGCGAGCGTATGTTTGGCCCAGTTGGCTACGGCGCGGTCGTCGGTGACATCCACCGTCTCTAAGTCTTGCGCTTGGCCCAGCTCAGCTTGTAGCTCGGCGAGCTGATCGGCGGAGCGGCCGCAGCCGATGACTTTGTGGCCAAGTCGATCGAATTCACTGGCCAAACCACGGCCGATACCGCGTGTCACGCCAGTGATGACGATGATCTTGGCCACGGGCTCGTGTGGTTACGGCTTGATTGGTTGCAGTCTGATGTTGCGGATACGCGCCACGGTCTGGAATGCGGTGATGCCGATTGGCACCGACAACTCGATCGGTCCGGGGCGTAATGCGATGGTGCGATCCTCAAGCAACAGGTCCACCGCCATCTCATCGTCCACCCAGCATTGAACCTTGCCCGGTGTCACGCGCACCCGGAAACGGTACCACCGGTTGTTGTCGAATTTCTTGAACGTGGCGGTCTCGTTTTCCGCAGCATCCATCCCATCAATGCTCGAGATGCCGACAACAGTGCCGCCCCAGCCGCCGGGAATAAACGACGCAAACGTGTCGCCCACCGGAAAGGTCAGCCCGCAAAAAAAATCGTTGCCATCAAGCTTCATCGCCTCGGCGGAGAGTTCGTAGTTCGTACGCGGGATGTTTTGGTGGGCTAGGTTAATACCCGAGATCAGTTCGCCCATGGCAATGTGAATCTCTCCAGCCTTCACCTCTATTTTGCCGCCGCCAGCAAAGTCGGTGACCTCCCAGCCGTCGAGGTCTTTGCCGTTGAACAGATCGGGGCTACCAACGGTCGGCGTGGCGCAGCCGTTGCCTAAGATGGCAGCCAGCAGGCCGGCGAACAACACGGCTTGTCCATTGAAAGGAAGATTAGTTGTTTTCATGAAAATGACGACCGACAAATTGGAGCCATTCACCGGTGCGGTTCAAGCCTTTATCGTCGGGAGGCAATTTGAGTTAGGTTTTTAAAACGCAGAAGACACAAAGCGGCAGAGAACGGGTCGTCCGCGGCCCCGGCTGGAAAGGCCACCTCCAGTCGGAGTAATCCACCCCGAGTTCAGCCACTGCTTGTCCAAGGGCTAATTGGGCACACTGACTCGGAAAAAGGTCGTTGTTTCCGCTTGGTCAAGCGGGACGGTGTGGCGGATAAGATTGCCTTTACCGTTGGTGGTTTGAACTTCGAGCCAACTACGAAGATCGGTCGATTGTTCGATGATATACTTCATGCCATCCTCACCGTGGAATGTGAATGTGAAGGGCTTTTCTGAGGTAAACGCCAACTGAATCGGATTGGTCGGGCCGATGCTTCCACTTGCATTTTTGGCACCGGGAGTGGCTTTAGCCAGGGCAGTTGGGGCGCCCTTATCGGCAGAGCGGCCCATGGCCACATCCGATTTTTGATCGCCGAAGGTGACCTCGTCGGCCAAGCGGCCCTCAGGATCGAACAACAAAATCGATTCGCCGTTGGCCGTGAGCTTAAACGGCACGTGGAATTCGTCGCCGGTTTGCAGCGGTTCATCATCAGCCCAAATCAGCAGGTAGCCCTTGGTCGGGATGGTTGCGCCCTCGGGGAATTGCCATTTGCGAGGGGAGGTCTTGTCGTCGGTCAGCCACCAGCCGGAGAGGTCGACCGGTAGTTCGCTGCGGTTATGCAACTCGATCCAGTCGTCAAAGTCGCTGTCGGCAGCGTCCTTGAGTGTACTGCTGTTTGACGCCATCCATTCGTTGATTTGAAGACTTTCGTGCGGGAACGGTTTGTCACCAGTGTAGTGTACCTCGATGGACTGGGAGGCGTCCAAGATTGGCTTACCGTCGCCACCGATGGCGGTGATCGTGTAGTTTTTTTGGGTGGCTTCAATGGGCAGTTTCAATTGCCACTGGGTGAGCCGTTTCCACTCGGGTTGCTGCGGTATGCCGTTGACTTGGAGTGAGCGCATCCGCAGCGGTGCCGATCCGGAGAGGTTGACCGTGAGTTCGTCCGTTTCAATTTCGTTAACCTGAGTGACGGAAAACTCGTCGTCCATCCGGTCGATTGTTTTCTGAAGGTAGGAGGATCGGCCTTTAATGAAGGAGGTGAGCGATGTAGGCCGGTTGACGGTTTGCTTGTTGGCCTTGAGGCCGTTGTATTTTTTATCGACGTATTCCTTGAATGCATCACCATTCATAGGGCCGTCGAGCAGTTCGAGTACCGCCCTTAGATAGTGGCGCTTGAAGTGGTTGACGCGGTAAATTTTCTTGATAATTGAATCGCCTTGCAGGCTCCAGAAATATGGATTGCTGGTACTGAACAACTTATTGTTACTGCCGAATGATCCCTTGCCCAGACCAAGGTCAATATCCCACGGGATCATTTCAAAACGGCCCTCGGCCGGTTTGAAAGTGGACATGTTTTGGCCGTTGGCCGCACCGTAACTGTCCCAGTTGCAGATAACATTTTCCACCGCGAATACACGCATCCACTGTTCCATGTTGGCAACCTTCTCAAGGCGCTGAATATACTCTGGATTTTTTGTGTCGTTGATCCGCTGGACCAGTTCGAACAGGTTGGCCATTTGGTTGGCGGAACCGTCATAAGCCCGAGGAGACCAGCTCAAGCGATAATACCACGGTTGAATTCCGTTTTTATCCTGATTGCCGCCGAGAAATGCAGGATGGGATTCGTACTGGTAGTTTTGGCTTCTTTTGGGGTTGGTGAGTTCCTTCCACATCTGGATTTTATATAGTTCGCCACCGGCGGGGGGATACCATTGCCGAACCAGATCGCGGTTGGGACGTTGGGTGTCCTCGTAAACCTTTGCGCGTTTGCGGTCGTTGATATAGAGGTTAACGTATCTCCTGTGGATGGTCGTGACACCCGCCTTGTACATCAACCAGAAGGCTGCTTGTTCGATTTGCGCTGTTGGTTCAGGAACGCGATCAGAAGGGGCACCAGGCATGCTTAACACAATTTTCTTGGCACCCATGAATCGGTCGTCGCTTGGGAACGTGGCATTGTAATCGGACAATGCGCCGGTCGGCCCGTTATATACACGACTGTGGTAAGAGCCGGCACCGTAATACATTCCGGCGTCGTAAATTACGCGTTCACCGTTGTAGATCATTGTCACCGGTAGAGGAGCGTTACTTCGTTTGTGATTTTTACTCCACTGCAATGAGGCATCTCGGTTGATCAAAAAATGATATTGGCCCAACTCGTTGAGCTTGGCTGGGTTGGTTCCCATGCGTACCAGGCACTCTCTTGCCGGAGCAGTACTTGGATAGGTGCTAGTTTTCGCTTCCTCTAGCGCATCCTCTGCTTCGATCCGAAAACAAACCAGTTTGGCCATGGTTTGTGAAGGTAGCTGGCCGGTGAAGACACCATCATTGGCGACTTTGTCTTGCGCCGTTCCGTTGTCTACCATCTCAACTTCAGTTGTCGTTTTGCTTGGGTCGATGCGGTAGTGCAGCGTGACCTTGGCCAAGCCATCCGGATCGGTGATTCGGGCACTGACAGTTGCCGATTGATTTTTTTTCGGATAAATCGGCGAATGAATCACCCCGGTGATGACAGGGCCAACATTCTCCACTTGGATTGAGTTCGGTCGGGTTGGCGTACCCAGGTTGGTCGGAACCGGCAGACTACCAAATGCCTCATAGCCTCCATTGCGGGTGCGCATTAGCAGCTCCGGGTGACCGCGCAGCCATCGCGCTTTGGCCTCGATCCGCATTTTCGTTGGATTTCGACCCGACAACAATAGCCAGATGCCATTGCCTTCCGTGTCGCCTCGGCTGGATGCTTTCATATGCAACGCCTTGCTTCCGTCGGAGCCTTTACCGGCGATGATCTCGGTTTGATCGTGCGTGCCGACGAGTTCCAAGGTGGATTTTTTTTCAAAACCAGGATTCTGCACCCGCTTGGCATCGGTTCTGGCATCGTACACTTGAACGTCGTCGACGAGGCACTCGCCTTCATCTAGCAGAAACATTTGCAGATAATTTGCTGAAAAAAGGTGGCTTCGGGTTTTGTCCGGTGAACCCTCGCCGGAGATTGTCACCCAGTCGGATTTCTCGCTTTCGTCGCTGTCGGCCCAGTTGCTCGCCTGTCTATTGTCCGAGTGCGGGTCTCGTAATTCAAGGCTGCTTCCGTTGGCGTCCGACCACTTGCCCCAGGTGCCACCGTCGCCGTAAGTTACCTCGTCCACTGGTACCCAAACTGACTTCAACGCGCCGGGCTTGCCATCGGCAGGCACCTCTTTCGGCTTCGTGAGCAAAAGCCGTTCGCCACGATTCGACAACGTTCCGCCGTAGTCGCCGTAAACCAAACTAGCATCGAGATCCTTCTGTTTAGCCAAGAGTTGAGCACGGTTTTTGGCCACCACCAAGTAACCCCCGGCAGCCAAGCGCGTGCCGTCCAGAAACCGATAATCGATGCCGCCTTTGAATTGCCAGTTGCTCAAGTCAACCGCTTCGTTGCCGCGATTGTGCAGTTCGATGTATTCGTCGCCTGAGTCAAGCGATATGGGATTGTACATGATCTCGTTGATGACGATATCATGTTGAAACGGTGACTGGTTCATCTGGCCAAGTGTTGGCTTGGCGAAGTGATCCCATTGGGCATCGCCGTCGCACGAGCGGCCCAGTGAGAAACCATTTGGTTGTGCTTTGTAATGTATGGCATCGAGCACTCGGGTATTCGTGGCATTTAAAAACCAAACTGCACCCTTTCCATCAACCAGCGGGAAACCGAGTTGCTCAGAGGACACAGTTAATTGTTCCCCGGCGCCAATTGTTACTCCCTCGTTAAAGGTAAATTTTTTATTTCCAATCGAATCTGTCAGTACCGAACCGGACAAATCTGCATCTGATGCCGAGTGGTTGTACAACTCGACGAACGCTGGAGTATCGCCTTCGGCGTTGGTTTTGATTTCGTTGATGCAAACCAAGCGAAGCGGTTCGTTGCCGGCCGTATCCGCCTTGCCCGGCGAACCGCCTATGGCATCGCTTTGTGTCCAGGCGCGAGCGTCCTCCTCGCCGTAAGAAGGTCTACCAAGCGTAAGGGAATGCCCTGCACCATCTGAACTGCTTGGCCATGGGGCACGCGTGTCGTAGTTGACCTCGAACAATACAGCATCGAGATTGTTTCGCAGCCGCAACCGGCCGCCACCGTTGGAGAGTCGCCCTGTGTATGGTCCGAGCACGTTCTCCAAACCGTACGCTTTTTTGACCGCCTCGGGGTCGGAGGCAATGACGAGATAGTTCAGTTTCTCGATACGTGTTCCGGGTGGCAGGCCATAATTAATATCGCCATCTATACGAA
>JAKUOU010000110.1 GCA_022451065.1 Pedosphaera sp.
GCTTCTCCTGCAGCCCGGAGATATCGCGGAAGATTGGCTCTCGCTCGCGGATGAAGCGCCGCATCATGGCGTTGATGAAGCCGGCCTGGCCGAGGCAACTCTCGGTCTTGGCCAGGCGCACGCTCTCGTCGACAATGGCGTGCTCGGGGATGCGGTTGAGGAAGAAGATTTGATATAATCCCAGCCGTAGAATCTCCCGCACGGCCGGCTTTTGCTTACGGCCTTTGGTGGCGCGTTCAATCAGCCAGTCGAGCAGTCGCCGCCATCGCACGCACCCGGAGACGAGTTCGCGGCAGAGGCCTCTGTCGGCGGGGGAGAGCGCAGCGACTCGGAATTGACGGGCGAGGATCGGCTCAACAGCCTGTTGAGTTTGTTGCGAGCGCAACAACGATTGGAGAGCAATTTGTCTTGTTTTCCTGCCTGACACGGGGCTACGATGCCGTGTTTGGCGGCGCAGGCCGAGTTTTACCTGATGAACGACACAATGACCGAGGAAGCAACTACTAATACAGAGCAATCTGATCAACTCCAGAGCGAGTTCAAGCGACTGGTGCTCGATGGCAAACTGGAGCCCAAGTTGACGGATGCGCTGACGGATTTGGTGGCTGCTGGATTTTGCACGCACCGTTCGTGGGGGTTTGGGAAGATCACCACCGTAGATACTTTAATGGCCAAGCTCACCATCGACTTCCAGTCCAAACCGGGGCACTCAATGGATCTCGGGTTTGCCGCGAAGATTCTCGAGCCACTCAGTTCAAGCCATATCCTCGCACGCAAGGCAACCGACTTGTCCGGGCTGAAACGCATGGGTGCCCTGAGGCACCTCGAACTGATCAAGCTGGTTATCGAGAGTTATGGTGGGAAGGCTACCGTGGCACAGATTCAAGAGTCGCTGGTGCCGGATGTCATCGAGGAGGATTGGAAAAAATGGTGGTCTGATGCCAAGAAGGAAATGAAGAGCGACGGTCACTTTCAGTTGCCGGTCAAGAAAACCGAGCCGATTGTCTACCACGCCGAGGAGCTCTCTCCGGCGGAAAAGCTGATGAGCAACATTCGTGATGCTAAGGGCTTGAAGGCGCAGTTGGCTGCGGCCGGCGAGCTTTACAAGGGCATTGGAGATGTCGAAAACAAGGATGTAGTGCTGAACGAGGTGGTGGAAATCCTGAATAGCGCCATCAAGAATCATCTGAGACTAAAGCCATCGCTCGCGCTCGAGGCAGTCTTGCTGCGCGACGACATCCGGGCTGGATCTGGTATCCAGTCTCAGGAAGGGGAACTGGTCGCAAACGACATTTTTGAAAAAACGGGCAACTTGGCTGGAGTGATCGAGGGCCTTTCTGCCGTTAAGCAGAAGCTCGCTCTTGAGGCTTTTCGCGAGGCCCACCCGGACACATGGGTCGATACCTACCTGAAATTGATTAACGAGACCGGTTTTAGGTTGGTGGGGGAAATGGTTCAAATCCTCATCGACACGGGTCATTTCGACAAGTTCAAGGGCTACCTGACGAAGCTCATCAGCAAACGCAAGGCGAGCACCGATTTAATGCTATGGATAGGAAAGAACCGTTCTGATAGCTTTGCCGACATTCTTGGACCGGATGTTTTCCATGCAATGATGGCCGCTATTGAAAATGATCGTTTTGAAGATCGTAAAACCAGCAAGCTGGGGGATTTGATTCTGAGCGACCAGGAACTGATCACCGATCTGATCGGCTTCGCGGATATTGAACTGGTCGAGGACCTGGTGCGTGCCCTGCAGGCGACCAATTGCTTTGACGACATGGACAAGCGCTCTTTGCTGGGCCGCATCGTCAAGGAGTTCCCCTCGATTCAGGCCATGATTTCCGGCGAGCAAGTTAGGGAGGACAATGCCCTCATCGTCTCCTGGCCGAGCCTAGAGCGCCGCAAACTAGAATATGAAGAACTGGTCAAGGATAAGATCCCGGCGAACTCCAAGGAAATTGCCGTCGCCCGGAGCTACGGTGACCTGCGCGAAAATCACGAGTTCAAGGCAGCCAAGGAAATGCAGAAACTGCTTCTCTCCCGCAAGGGCGAACTGGAATTCGATCTGACTCGCGCCCGAGCGACTGACTTTTCTGATGCCACGATCGATCAGGTCACGGTTGGCAACAAGGTGGATGTGACCAACCTCGAAACCAACAAACAGGAGACTTTCATCGTCCTAGGCGCTTGGGATGGCGATCCCGACAACCAAATCCTTAGTTACCTCACACCGCTGGGGCAGGCATTTTTGGGTAAAAAACCGGGCGATGAGGCCAAGCTTGAGGTCGACGAAGAGTCCCGGCGCTATCGGATAGAATCAATCGAGCAGCACACCGTCGCTGGGCCAAGTGCGGTCGCCGATGAGGATGCCGCTGGGTAATTAAACTGTTTTTCACCAAGCCGCGGTCGGCATCGTCAGTGTTTTCTGTTTATAGTGCTCGAAGCAAGCGGCCGACGATTCCCTCCGCTATCGAACGATAGCCACCGCCGAAGATGTTGAAGTGGTTCAGCGTGTGGTAAAGGCGGTACAGCAGCTTGCGCTTGCCGAAACCGGGATCGAGCGGCCACTCAGCTTCGTATGCCGACCAAAAAGCGCTCCCAAAACCACCAAACATCTCTGCCAGGCCAAACTCCGCCTCCCGGTCGCCGCAGTACGTCGCCGGGTCAAAGATCACAGGTCCGCCACTTGGAACGAACGCCATGTTGCCGCTCCATAAATCACCGTGTAGCAGCGAAGGCCTTGGCTCATAGTCAGTAAAAAAACCGTCTAGCTGCTCAAGCATTTCATCCGTGCCTTCGAGATGCAGGCCGTTGCGCTTGGCTAAGCGGCACTGGAAGCCAAGCCGGTGTTCGCGCAGGAATGCCACCCAGTCGTCGCTCGCCGGGTTCGGTTGGGGTGTGCTGCCAATCGTGTTGTCGCGCCGCCAGCCAAAGCCCGTCTGAGGCACCGCATGTAGTGCGGCCAAACGCCGACCAAACTCTGTTTCAGATTGAGGACTCCCGCCGCCCAACTCGATGTACTCGAGCACGAGGTACGCTCGGTTCCCGCTGATGCCGTGGCAAACAGGGCGGGGGACACGGATGGTTCCGGTGGCGGCGATGTCACGCAGGCCGTCGGCCTCGGCCTCGAGCATTTCGAGTTTGTCGTCGCGATTGAGCTTGGCGAAATAAGGGCCGCCATCGCCGTCGAGCCGGTATGCCTCGTTAATGCAACCGCCGCCGATCGGCCGTGCGTTAGCGAGTCGCAACGCCTTCCCGGTGGCTGCGAAGATGTGCTTAACGATGTCTTCCCACATGAGTGTTCAGTCAGCGAGTTGGCTCTGGGCATGTTCGAGCAGGTTTACGCACCCGTCCTCGAGCAGGTCGAGCACTGTCTCGAATCCCTGCGCTCCGCCGTAGTACGGGTCGGGCACTTCGGTTGCGGTGGACCCGGTGACGAAGTGGCAAAACGGCCGGATCTCCGCTGGGTAGTCGCCGGCCGGCGCCATGCTTAGTACATTTTCCAGATTCTCGTCGTCCATCGTCAAAATCAGGTCGAACAAATAGTAGTCATCGTTACAAATCTGGCGTGCCCGGCCGCCAGTGTTGATGCCGCGGTTTTTCGCCGCCGTATGCATGCGCTGATCGGGCGGATTGCCGGTGTGAAACGCAATCGTTCCCGCCGAGTCGCACTCGATCTGATCGGCCAAGCCCCCGGCTTCGATCAGGTGGCGCATCACCGCCTCGCCTGCAGGGGAGCGGCAGATGTTTCCCATGCAAACAAAAAGCAACTTGTATAGACGCATGACTAAAGCCTACCCACTCGCTTGTCCAAGGGCAACCTGGCGCATGGTCAAGCTTGAGTTCGGTCCGTTAAGCATTTAAACCAATCGCGTGAACCGTCGAACTTTTTTAGAAACCAGCGCGGCTGGTTTGGCTTACTCATCCATCTCAACGACTGCAGCCGACATCGCCAGCGGGCCGACCAAGCGCGTGGCACTCATCGGCACAGGGTGGTACGGCAAGATTGACCTCTTTCGGCTTATTCAGGTTGCCCCCGTCGAGGTGGTGGCATTGTGTGATGTCGACAGTAATATGCTCTCCGAGGCAGCCGATATGGTGGCCCGCCGGCAAAAGTCGGGCAGGCGTCCGAAAACATATGGCGACTACCGAAAGCTGCTTAAGGAAAACAAGCCCGACCTCGTCCTTGTTGCCACACCGGATCATTGGCATGCGCTGCCGATGATTGAGGCTGTTAAGACTGGCTGCGACGTGTACGTGCAGAAGCCGACCAGCATTGACATCGTTGAGAGCCAGGCGATGCTTGAGGCGGCTCGAAAATACAATCGTGTTGTGCAGGTGGGCACCCAGCGTCGCAGTACGCCGCATCTCATGGAGGCTCGCGAGCAGATTGTCGAAAAGGGCCTACTCGGCAACATCGCCCACGCGGAAGTTTGCTGCTACTATCACATGCGCAATCGCAGCAACCCGACTGACAGTCAGCCGCCGGCAAATCTTGATTACGACATGTGGAGTGGGCCGGCGCCGCTGCGACCGTACAACCAACTTTGTCACCCGCGCACATGGAGGGCCTTCATGGAGTATAGTAACGGCATTGTTGGTGACATGTGCGTGCACATGCTCGATATGGTCCGCTGGATACTCGACCTCGGCTGGCCAAGCAGCATCGTTTCGCAGGGCGGCATTCTTGTCGACAAACAGGCCAAGGCCAACACCACTGACACGCAGACCGCGTGCTTCGACTTTGACGACCTGCAGGTCGTCTGGCAGCACCGCGCTTGGGGCCATGCGCCCGACCCGGACTACCCGTGGGCGGCGTTTCTCTACGGTGACAAGGGCACGTTGAAATTGAGCGTGAACAGCTACGACTTCATTCCGCGCGGTGGTGGGGCCAAGCCGGTTCATCGCGACGTCAAGATGGAACTGGAAGAATACCCCGAGGACAAAACCGAAAAGGCGCTAGAGCGACACGTTGCCCCAGCAGTGCGGGTGCACATGATCGATTTCCTCAATGCCGTGGCCAAGCGCAGCCGTCCGGTCGCCGACATCGAGCAGGGCCACATCTCCAGCGTGAGCTGCATTTTGGCTAACCTCTCACAACAACTCGGCGGCCGCGCACTGCGATGGGATGCGAAAACACACACCGTCATCGGCGACCCCGAGGCCAACCGGCTGCTCAGCCGCCCCTACCGCGCCCCATGGATCCACCCCACGCCGGACACGGTCTGACACCGGCCAAGCGCCTGGCCAAGCGGGTTATTTGCCGGTGAGTTGGATGCACTGAAGGCTGTTTTGGTCGCGGACGAACAGTTGCCCGCCGGCGTAGGCCGGGAAGCTCCAGGTTTTGCCGCATACCTGCATTCGATCCAGTTCCTCGTATTCCTTTGGGTTGGGATTAAGTAGGATCAGTTCGCCCATTTGGCCGAGTACGAGCATTTGTTTGCCGTCGGTCAATGTCGAGGCGTAAAAATTGCCGAAGCCACGTTCCTCCCAGTTCACTTTTCCCGTGGCGGTGTCAACACAGATGAACCGATCCTTCTCCGCGAAGCTGTACAGGCTGTCGTCCACGACGACCGGCGTGGCAAGGTTGATCTTGAGCTTGGCGTCCTTCCATTTGCGAACGGCTTTACCGGCGCTGCCGCTGCCGCCAATGCAGAGCATGCCCTCGGAGTGGGAGGCGGTGATCACGCTGTTGCCGGCGGCGATGGGCGTGACGACGTTGCGAAAGTAGAGTGTGGGAACGGGTTGGCTCCAGAGGAGTTCGCCTTTTTCAACATCCACGCTGAGAATCTTCTCGGTGGCAAGCGTGACGAATTGCCGCTTGCCGGCAAGCGTCGTGATCAATGGGCTGGCAAAGCTGGCCAGGTCATCCTGCGATTTCCATATGACGTTGCCGGTTAATTTGTCGAAGCAAACCACACCTGTTCCGGGGGCGCCGCCGACTTGGCAGATGAGATGGTCTCCATCGACCAGCGGCGTGCCGCTGTAGCCACGACGTGATGCAGCGCCTTCGTTTTGACTTTTGTTCTTGATCCACTTCACCTTGAATTCTTTTTGGTAATCGACGCCCCAAAGAATGGAGCCATCCTTGACGCTTAGGCAACTCAGCTTGCCCCGGCAGGTTTGGACATATATCCGGTCGCCATCGAACAGCGGTGCGCAGCGTGGGCCGGCGCCGAAGCCGTCATCCGCGTAGGTTTGCCCGTACGGTTTTTTCCACAGTTCCTGGCCGGTGCGCTTGTCGAGGAGTCGCAGCACCTCGTTGTCGCCCTGTTCCTCGGAGACGGCCAGTAGGTTGCCCTGCGTGACCGGCGAGGAATGGCCGGGGCCGGTCAGGATGCGCCAGAGAATCCTGGGCGAATCGCCCAGTTTGCCGGGGAGCGTATCGCCCTTGGCCACATGGCCGTTGGAGGTGGGGCCGCGCCACTGGGGCCAGTCGCTGGATTGGCCGCTCAATGTTCCGAATGCCATGGCTATGGCAGTCGTCCAATATGTGATTGTGTTTCGGAATAAACTGATTTTCATGTTGAGTAGAGGAGCTAAAACTAGGCGGTGGGACAAGCCGGTGCAATGCTTTCCTTTTGCCTTGTATGGGCGCCAAGGTGGGAGCAGTCTTTCTGGGACCGGTTGGAAGATGCGACCAAGGAGAAGTCACCCCCGGAAACCTATTGGCCAAGCGCTGCTGTTGATGCTGTCGCTTGGTATGGCACAAATCGCCCTTGCGGAACAGGGCACGTTTCGCTCGGGCGAGTATCCGACATTTGCTCACTGGCGGGCTGCCTGTGCCAAGCTGCCAAGCAATCGTGTCCTGCTTGGTCAAGCGGCAACGACCAAGCTCGAGACCGCGCTTCCCGCCTTTGAGGAGGTGGCCAAGGCGTTGCGGGCGGCGTTTGAGTTGTTCAAGATTGGCTCGATGAACTCCGCCTCGAATTGGGTTGGCGGCAAGCCAAAGGTGGCTGAGTTTTTCGACACCAATCGGGCCTATTTCCTAAGGCCACCGATTCCGTTTCAACCGTTCGCACAAAAGCTGCAGGTGCCGCCCGGCAGCGAGGTAATCTTTCATGGCGATTTTCATGGCGATATTCACTCGTTTATCGCCATGCTCGATTCGCTCAACAAGGATGGCACGTTGGACGGCTTCCGCTTGGCCAAGCCGAACAACTATATGGTGTTCCTCGGCGATTACACGGATCGTGGCAATTACGGCATCGAGGTGCTTTACACGCTGCTGCGGCTTAAGCTTGCCAACCCGGAACATGTGTTCATGGCGCGCGGCAATCACGAGGACGTGCAGATGATTTCGACCTACGGCTTCCTTGCCGAGTGCCAAAAAAAATACGCCACAAAGTTTGAACCGGCACTGATCGGCCGGTTGTACGATTTTTTTCCGGTTGTGATTTACGTCGGCAGCGGCTCGGATTTTATCCAGTGCAACCACGGCGGTATGGAGCCGGGATATTTGCCGGGTGTGTTGCTCGATGCCAGGCCGTCGGTGGGGTATCAGCTTCTTGGCCAAGTGACCGGGGGTGCGTTCCTGGCCGGGCACCCAGACTTGCTCAAGACGGCCGATATCTCGCGTCGGGATTTCCTGAAAACCACGATTCGGGATTACACACCGCTCGCGCCGATGTCGCCGATGATCAATGGTTTCATGTGGAACGACTTCACTGTGTTCGCCAGCGAGCCGGGGCTGGGCTACATGGCCGGGCGCGGCTTCGTGTACGGCAAGGCCGGCACTCGAATCGTGCTCGACGCCTCCGCCGGTGCGACGGCCCGGGTGCGCGGCGTCTTTCGCGCACACCAGCACTCCTCCGCGGTCAACCCGATGATGCGCCGTCTCATCGCCGGTAACGGCCTGTTCCGGCACTGGCACGAGCATGACAGCCTTGCCAGGGCCAACGCCACGGCGACGGTGCTTCGTAGCGAGTGTAAACTGGAGCATAACAGTGAGCGACTCCTGAAGGATGGCTCCGTGTGGACCTTCAATGTTGCGCCGGACAGCTACTACGGCCGAGGTAACAACTATAAGTTCGACACGTACGGTGTGCTGACTACCGGCAATGCGTTTGCCGACTGGAAACTGCGGGTCGTTAATCAGGCTGTTCCCATCCTTAAATCCCTTCCGGCAGGCCAATGAGCGAGTTGCGATACCAGTTTGAGGTGTTCGAGGGGCCGCTGGATTTGCTGCTGCACCTTGTCCGAAAGGAAGAGGTCGATATCTACGAGGTGGACATGGTGAGGCTGGCGGATCAATTCTGCGAGTACATTGACCTGATGAAGCAGTTCGACCTCAATCTCGCTGGGGAATTCATCGTCATGGCCTCTACGCTCATGTACATCAAGAGCAAGGAACTTCTCCCGGTTGATCAGCAGGTGCTCTCCGAGGAGGACGAGGCGGAAGACCCGCGCTGGGACTTGATCCGCCAACTTGTCGAGTACAGGAAATTCAAGGATGCAGCCGATGATTTCCGACGGATGGAGTGGGAGCGGGAGCAGAGTTTCGAACGGCAGGGGGCCAAGCCCAAAGTGCCGCCACTACCTCCACAATTGGTAAGGGAGGCGTCCATATTCGACCTCATCGGCGCCGTGAACCAGGTGCTCAAGCGGTTCGAGGAAACCGAAAAACAACGGGCTGCCAAAACAGGGGAAATCATCGCCGACCAATGGTCAGTTACCGAGAAGATCGCTCTCATCCGGGGCATCCTTTTGGAGCGTGAAACTATTCGGTTCGTCGAGTTGTTCGAGTCGGCCGGGAGCCGACTCGAGATCATCACGACGTTTCTTGCCGTGCTCGAACTGGCCAAGCTTAAGCAGTTGATCGCCATTCAGGGAGAACGCTTCGGGGAGATCGAGTTGGCGAAACCTTCGCCGGAAGAGAGTCGTAAGAGTGGCGAGTCCACAAAACCGGGTAAGCCTGAGTCGGTCGGTTTCTCAGCCGCTTACTCGGAAATCGAAGATGACGATGAGGCGGTGGCTGATAATGCCGTCGTCAAGACGGCCAGCCTGGAGGTCAAGCTAGCCGAGCCGGGCGAGGCGCTAACCATGGAGGTTGGTGAACTGGCGCACAAGTCAGACGAACCGCTGAGCTTTACTCCGCCGGAGGAGCCGGAGG
>JAKUOU010000111.1 GCA_022451065.1 Pedosphaera sp.
CTCGGCGTTGAGCGTCTCGGGCCTCAGCCGCCACACTCCGCCGCTCTCGAGCCGCATCACCTCGTGCGGCGTCTCCATGTGCGTGCGAATGTAGATCGACTGGTTGAAGTACAAGCGCCCGTCGAAGCCCCAACGCAGCGTGTGCAAAATATGGTGTGTATCCTCGGTGCCGAAGCCGGACATCACCACGCGGCTATCGTCAGCCACGCCGTCACCATCCGTATCTTTCAAGTGGAGCAGCTCGGTGCTTTGGCCGACATAAACCCCGCCGTCGCCCGGCTCGATACCGGTTGGGATAAGTAGGTTATCGGCGAAGACCGTTGACTTGTCCGCTTGGCCGTCATCGTTGGTGTCCTCGAGGATGATCACCTTGTCGGTGGCCATCTGGCCTGGGAGAATCTGAGGATAAACTTCCGAACTCGCGATCCAAAGTCGCCCCTTTGCGTCGAAGTTCATTTGGATCGGTTTGGCCAAGTGCGGGTTCTGCGCAAAGAGATTCACCTCAAGCCCCTCGCCCAAGTCGAACCTCGGCAATGGCTGAGCCTTAAATGGCTTGGCCTCGGCAACCGCCTCACTCTTTTTTGCCGTCTTTCGCGGTTTGACCTTTTCCCAATCGTCGGCCGGTATCAGCTTGTAGCTCCGCTTGGCGGTCTTGTTCAGCGCGAAGATTTCCTCCTCTTTTTGCTGGATGAGCGGGTCAAACATCGGCACTTCCTTGAAATTGTTCCCCTGTTCATGCCTGCGAAAGCCCCACAGATAGGCCTGGTTTTGCGGGCGCGACCGGTGAAAAAATAAGTCGTTTTTTTCGACAAGGAGCCTGCGAAGTTCCTCTGCCTGGTCAACATCCGGTCCGGCATCGATAAACGCCCCACCACTCCACTCTTTCGCATCTGCCGTATGAATTTCCACATTGTCAGCAACAAGCGTATAGCGACCCTCCGGGAGACCCATAAACTGTATCCGACCAATGGCAGTCTTCTCGGTAAGAGGTTTGTTCTTTTTCTCCTGCGCGAAGTAAGACGGCAACGCCTCAAACTGACCGTCCAACGTCATCCCATCGGGCGTTCGCGTAAGGTTAACCAGTTTGATGCCATAAGCGCCGTTCCGTTCGGTGCCACTGTCCGTGATACCAAAGCGGAAATTGGTCGTCTTCCAGTTGAATGAAAACTCGGCGACCGACGCCATCATCCAGTAACCGTAATCGTTCAGGTGAATTCCGTCCGTGGTCAGCGGCGGCGTGCCCGATCCCTTGCGGCGGCTCAAGTACCGGTATAAATCAACAAACCAGGCATCGTGCTCCTTTGACAAATCTCTAATCACCTCACGGAATTTTTCCAGCACTTCATTATGCTCCTCTCCACTTGGCAGCTTTCCTCCAAGATTTTCATGTGCGATCGGACTCATGAACACCAGGCGCAGAGGGTTCTCTTTGCCGGCGCTGGCCTTGATTTGCTCGACCAGCCGCTGGTAGTCCGACTTGAACTGCTCCAGCGTGCCTGCGTCCAGCGAGCTAGCCATGCCGTAACCAATGATGGCCACTGTCGGCTTGATGTCGGTGATTTGTTTGCGCAACTGCAACCATCCCTCGTTGGCCGGTTCGTGGCCTGCTTGCCGTGTTCCCAGGCCATCGCGAGCGATGCCAGCCGGCGTGTCACCACTCCAGCCGATGTTGTGGAAGTGCAGCTTCTTGCCGCTGTTCTGCACAGTAATCCGATACTCCAGATAGCTCTGCTTTTGGGCCTGTTCAATCAAGCCGTCGCCAACCAGCAGTACTTGGTCGCCACCAATAAAATTGAGCTTCTGAGCCTTGCGCGGGAACGGCTGGGGCGTCACTGGTGGCTTGGGAGCCTGGCCAAGCGCTTGGGTGACCACGGCAAGTGCACACGCAGTAAGAATAAAACGGAATGGCTTCATTGTGTTAATGTAAAAAATGAAGGTTATCTGCCAAAGATAGCTGCCTCAACGGCTCCCGCCATGACCCTGGCGCCGGCGGCGTTGGGATGAATTTTATCCGGGAACATCTCCGGCTTGCCGCTGAGTGCGGTGTAAAGGTCGATGATCGGCAAGCCCTTACGCTTGGCCAAGGCCTGCACCTTGGGGATAACCTCCTCGACAACGCTCTTCTCGCTGATACCCCAGCGTGTCTGGTAAACAGGCGCAGGCGAGCACAGCCAAATCTTTGGCTTGGCCGGCAGCGCAGCAAAGTGATCAATCATCGCCTCGTAGTCGGCGGCGTAGTCGGCGGCGTGCTTCCAATTCTGCGGCTTGGTGTCATTGGTGCCCAGCTTGATCACCACCACGTGCGGATTAAACTGTGTCGCCGCCTTGAATGCCGGTCGGTCCCAGTAACTAAAATCCCCCTTCTTAAGAAGTGTCGCCCCGCTGACACCAAAATTGCGGACCTCAAACTTCTCCCCCAGAGATCGCCCCAACACAACCGGGTAATTGTTGTTCTCACGATCCTTGATCGACGCACCAAAAGTAATGCTGTCTCCCACACAGGCGACCCGTATGGTTTGCTCATACTCCGCGGGAGTAACCGCCTGGTCGCGCTTGGCACCAACCGTTGCACAGCCAACGACGATGGCGGCCATGGACACCATTACAGTCTGTATAAAAAGATAATTCTTCATGCGAAACACCCAATGAAACGCAATCGACCGCCCACTGGCAAGCCAGTGTTGCACATCCACCTGGTCAAGAACTTGGTTTTGCTTGGGATAAGGTCCACCAACGAGTAGGTTGTCGCGCCTGTGAAGGTTTTTGTCGCTGGAGGAGCCGGTTACATCGGCTCGATTTGTGTAGAGGAACTGCTCAATGCCGGGCACGAGGTGACCGTGTTTGACAACCTGTCGGAGGGTCATCGTGTGGCAGTCGATGAGCGAGCACAATTCATCGAGGGCTGTCTCAGTGACCGCTCAATCACCCTCAACGCCGTTGCCTCCACCCAGGCAGAAGCGGTCATGCACTTTGCCGCCTTCGCCCAGGTAGGCGAGTCGATGACCGACCCGTCAAAATATTTCCGTAACAATGTCGCCAACGGCATTAACCTGCTCGACGCCTCTGTCGAGGCCGGTGTGAAAAAGTTCGTCTTTAGCTCTACCGCCGCCACCTACGGCATGCCGGACAACGTGCCAATCACCGAGCAGACACCGCAGAAGCCGATCAACCCGTACGGCGAAAGCAAGCTGATCTTCGAGACAATTCTAAAATGGTACCACGAGTTGCACCGGCTGGAGTATGTGGCGTTTCGCTACTTCAATGCCGCCGGTTGCAGCGAGAAACTCGGCGAAGAGCGTAGTGTTGAGACGCACCTCATCCCCAACGTGTTGCGCGTCGCGCTTGGCCAGAAGAAGGAGTGCCGGATTTTCGGCACCGACTACCCCACCCCGGACGGTACCTGTATCCGCGACTATATTCACATCATCGATCTCGCCCAGGCGCACATACTCGCTATGGAGCCGGGAAAATGCGGTTTTTACAATCTCGGCAACGGCGAGGGCAACTCCGTCCGTGAAGTAATTGAGGCGTGCAAAAAAGTCAGTGGTAAACCAATCCCCGCCATCGAGGAATCGCGCCGCGCCGGCGATCCGGCGCGCCTCATCGCCAGTTCCCAAAAAGCCATCGAGGAACTCGGCTGGAAACCGCGCTATGCCTCACTTGAGCAGATTGTGGACTCGGCATGGCGGTGGCACTCCGCCCACCCCAACGGCTACTCGGGTTAAGCAATGACGCCGAGCACCGATTACCTCGAGAAATGCCGTGGACTGGTGGAGAACGTCCTCGACCAGGCGGACTCGATACATCGGGCCGCAGAATGGTTTGCCGAAAGTATTCTCGCTGGACGAATGGTGCACCTGTTCGGTTCAGGCCACAGCCGCATCATGGTCGAGGAAATGTGGCCGCGCTACGGCTCGTTCCCCGGCTTCAACCCGATCGTTGAGCTATCTCTCACATTCCACAACCAAGTCGTCGGCGCAAACGGCCAGCGACAGGCGATGTTCCTTGAGAATACTCCCGGCCTGGCCAGGCGTATTTTGCGAAACTACGACCTGTCGGCGGATGACTCGGCGCTCGTCGTCTCGTCGAGCGGCTGTAACGTCGTCTCGATCGAGATTGCGCAGGAGTTCCAGCAGAGCGATGTCAAGGTTGTCGCATTGATTAGCCGGCAACATTCCGAAGCCAGCAAGAGCCGGCATGAGTCCGGCAAAAAACTGCATGACTTCGCCGACCTCGTCCTCGACACCGGCGCACCGGTCGGCGACGCAATGACCACGATCGACGGGATAGACACACCCGTGTCACCTGGCTCCACCATCGGGGGCTGCATGATCATAAACGCCCTCAAGGCCGAGGTCGCTGATCGACTCGTCAAGGCCGGCCAGCCGCCCAAGGTACTTAGCGCATCAGCCATCGTCGGCAATGAACGGGCCACCGAGTTGTTCGAGGCCGCCTACGATGAGCACGCCCGACGTCTGGCCAAGTTGTACGAAAATATCGGCAACGACTGAGCGCTTGGCAAGGCGTTGCTCTTGAAGTTACAGCCGAGCACTGGTTCAATCCCTTTCACATGCAAGAGCATCCGCTGCGCACGACCGTCATTGGCAGCTACCCCTTCCCGGGCTGGCTCGAGTTCGCCTGCCAAAACCTCGAGGAGTTTGGCGACGCCGACCGTGAGGAAATGATCGACGATGCCGTGATCGCCGCGGTACACGACCAGAACATCGCCGGGCTCGACGTGATCACCGACGGTGAGCAGACTCGGCTCGATTTCAACCTGTCATTTTACGGTTACCTCGAGGGCATCGACCTTGAGAGCGCACCACCGCGCCACTTCGGCCCGCCGGCACACGACCAGCGCGGCAAACATAAAATTACTGGGCCGTTTAAGGCGTCCAAGGGTCTGGGTACAGTTGATGATTTCAAGCGCCTCCAACGCTTGGTCCAGGGCAGGGCCACGCTGAAGGCCAGTGTCCCCGGCCCGTACACGCTCGCCGGTCGCCTGCTGCCCAACAGCCACTATCCCGACCGCTGGGCCATTACTGAGGAACTGATCCCGATAGTCGCCCGCGAACTCGAGGATCTCGTCGCTACAGGCTGCGCGGAGATCACCGTCGATGAGCCGTCGATGAGCTGCTACGCCCACAAGGAGGATACGAAACGTTTCGTTGATATTTTCAACCGCACCGTCGGGTCGGTTGTCGGTAAGTGCCGCCTATCCACGCACCTTTGCTTCGGCAACTACAAGGGCCACGCGGTCGGCCTGCGCTGCTATGAACCAATGTTCCCGGACTTTCTCGAGTTTAACGTGGACGAACTGCACGTTGAAATGGCCAACCGCGAGTTTGCCGAGCTGGAACTTATAGGCGAAATCGCCAAGCACAAGGACGTCGCTGTCGGCATCATCGATGTGAAGAGCTACTACATCGAGAGCGTCGAGGACGTAGCCGGGCGCGTGCGCCGCTGTCTCGAGTTTGCACCAGCCGAGCGACTCGCCCTTGCGCCGGACTGCGGCCTCAGTCAGACCGCCCGCTGGGCCGCCAGGCAAAAGTTGCAGAACATGGTCGAGGGGGTCGCGCTAGTCCGCAAGGAACTCGGTATCGCATGATCAAGCCCGCCTTGCAGGATGAAGCGTTTCTTGCCGACGTCCGCGACGCCGCCAGCCTGCAGGATGACCTCCATATCTGGTGGCTTGGGCAAAGCGGTTTTCTTGTCCAATGGAACGGCAGTCACCTGTTGTTTGACCCGTATCTCTCCGACTCGCTCTCGCGCAAATACGCCGCCACCGACAAGCCGCACACGCGTATGACCGGGCTGGTCATTTCACCGGACGCGCTTGACTTTATCGACATCGCCACCTCGAGCCACAATCACACAGACCATCTGGATGGCGAGACGTTGAGCGCCCTTATCCAGGTCAATCCCGAGATGCAACTGCTCGTGCCGGCGGCCAATCGCGCATTTGCCGCCGACCGCTTGGGCATGGATCCTGACCAACTCGAGGCCATCGATGCCGGGCAATCAATCGTGCTTGGTCCAATCGAGTTGCACGCTGTCCCGGCTGCACACGAGGAACTGGCCAAGGACGACCTCGGCCGCCATCAATTCGTCGGCTACGTGGCCAAGCTTGGCCCGTGGACAGTGTATCACAGCGGCGACACCATCCCATACGACGGCATGGAGAAGATACTGCAACAATGGAAGATCGATGTTGCCCTGCTGCCGATCAACGGCCGGCGACCCGTGCGGCGAGTTGCTGGAAACCTGTGGGGCCGGGAAGCGGCAAATTTAGCCAAAGATATCTGCGCAAAAACCGTTATCCCGTGTCACTACGACATGTTCGAGTTTAACACCGAGACCCCGGCAGAATTCGAGGACACCTGCCACACGCTTGGTCAATCGTACCAAACACTTCAAGCCGGCCAGCGTTGGAGCAGTTCCATTTTGAAGTAAAAGCAGGGTGCATCTTGGCAAGCGTCTACTGGACTGCAGCTTCCTTTAAGTTCAGATTGACCCTTCGTTATTCAACCAGTACTACCCTGTAGTATCGGGTTTCTCGTACTGGTTTGAACCTGTCTACCCAAAGATAAGGACTTTCAGGCAGGGTAATCACATCTCCTGCGATCCACTTTGCGGCATCATCAAGCTTGTCTTTGAATTCCACTCGATATTTGGCACCTACAGTTCCCTCAATCATCACACCGGCATATGTATCGATCGCAATCTCTGCCGGTTGCGCCTCCACCGTATCCTCGTTTGCTGTTTTTATTGCGTAGAAGTAGCCGTCATCAGATCCAACGTAGAGGGTGCCATCGCTCCCTATCGCTGGGGAGGAACGCACTTGATCACCCGTTCTAAATCTCCATTTCCGCTTACCATCCGGTTTAATTGCGTAGAGGTAGGAGTCATCAGATCCAACGTAGATGGTGCCATCGTTGCCTATTGCTGCGGTGGAATGCACTTCATCACTCGTTCTATATCTCCATTGCCGCTTACCATCCGGTTTGACTGCGTAGAGGTAACTGTCCAAAGACCCAATGTATATCATGCCATCTTTACCTAATGATGGGGAGGCACGAACCCAACCACCCGTATTTAACGACCATTTCTTGGAGCCGTCCGGGTTGACTGCGTGGAGGGCGCGGTCATCAGACCCGATGTAGATGGTGCCGTCGGTCCCTATCACTGGAGAGGATATCGAATTAGAACCGGTTTTATATGCCCATATCTTTCTACGGGCGCTGTCCGGGTTGAATGCGTAGAGGTTACTGTCCCGAGACGCGACGTAGATGGTGCCATCGCTCCCTATCGCTGGGTCGGACATCACCCAACCTCCCGTACGATATGCCCATTTCCGCTTTCCGTCCGCTTTGACTGCGTAGAAGTAATTATCCCAAGACCCGGCGTAGACGGTGCCATCGCTCCCTATCACTGGCCTGGACCACACAGTGCCATTTGTTTTAAATCTCCATTTTCGCTTACCATCCGGTTTGATTGCGTAGAGGTATTGGTCCCAAGACCCGACGTAGATGGTGCCATCGCTCCCTATCGTTGGGGAGCCATGCACACCATTACCTGTTTTATATGCCCATTTCTGGCTGCCGTCCGGATTGATCGCATATAGGTAGTTGTCCTGCGACCCGACGTAGATGGTGCCATCACTTTCTATCGCTGGGGAGGTAACCCAACCTCCCGTTTTAAATGACCAAATTTTATCACCCGGCTCCAACTCCTGCCCCAAAGCCGATGAGCAAACAACTGCCGCTGCAAAAGTAGAAATGAGAAGTTTTTTCACAATTAATTTAAAAAGTGGTACGCCCGACAGGACTCGAACCTGTAACATCCAGTTTCGGAAACTGACGCTCTATCCAATTGAACTACGGGCGCAACAGCCGCTTGTCTGCCTCACTCCAGTTAAGTTTTCAAGGAATTAATGATTAAAAACGATAACTGCTTCCTCAAAGAAAAACCCCGCTGGCCATACAGCCAACGGGGCAAAACTTTTAGGGTGGATCGGGGTTAATCCCCGGCAGGCCCGTAGCCCATGACCACATTGTCGTCCTGCATGGCAATGGATGTGATTTTTAGCTTCGTATCATCACCAGACTGGAGCTTGTAAAAGCGAATGCCACCTGCCTTTGCAACCGTTATGGTCTGCCCGTTCTCATCGATGACCGCTGCCGCCTCGGGTGCAAACGGCCCCACCACAGCAGACGCCGAAAGCAGAGTATGGGCCTTCTTCGCATCGACGGTTACCTCGAGGACCTGTTTGCCCATGGCATTCTCACCATCCAGCACAATCACTGTCACGCTGTGTGTAGCGGTTTCCGCCTCGGTGCCAACCGACCACTGAATCAGTCCATCGGCCGATACCTGCATGCCCTCCGGGGCATTTTCTAGCACGTATCTCAATGTTGCATTGTCATCGTCAACATCATTCGCAACCACCTGAACCTCTACAGAACCACCTGCCTCAACAGCAACTGGATCCATAGCCTCTATGGTAGGTGCCACGTTTGCATTAATGGCAACCTGCACGGAAACAACTGACTTAACCCCGGCAGTGTCTGCTACCTCGATGTCTATCGTATATTCACCTGCGACTGCATTCTTTGTGCTCCAAATGAACTTACCCTTTAATCCATTCCTGGCATTCCCCTTAAAGCCGTCTGGATTGTTCAGTGCCGTGTAGGTTAATTGCCCGTCTTCCGGATCCGAGGCAGCAACCGCAAACTGAACCTTGCCGCCAACCTTCAAGGTAATGGTATCGATTGACTCGACTACTGGTGCCCCATCGACAACAACCTTAAATTGTTGACTCGCACTCGCGCCAAGAGAATCTGTCACGACCACGTCTGCCGTGTACTCGCCACTATGCACTCCGGATTGAGTTGCCCACGTAATCGCGCCGGATTCTGATACCTGCATTCCTTCAGGGGCATTATCAAGGCTGTAGGTCAAAGCCGTACCGCTATCGTCGGAGTCACTGACAACCGCTTGCGCAGCAGCACTCTCGCCCGCCAATATGGATACGGAGGCGATCGCCGCCATCGTTGGGACGACATTTGCA
>JAKUOU010000112.1:0-2271 GCA_022451065.1 Pedosphaera sp.
CCACTTATTGGCAAGATGCAGGAAGATTCCGCAAAGAATGCTCTTGAGCCTGCTACTTATGAAAAAATCTCCAAGGAAGATAGTTATTTTCTAGGCAAGTATACCGCAGTAGATCCAAACAAGGTTTCTGAACTAGGTGAAGAAGCCGCAAAGGAAACCAATGAAAAGATCAAGGTCGCTAGGCAAGGCGCTCTGGCAAACGTCACGATCTTCCCGATTGCGATGCTCATCGCCTATATCGCTCTGTTCCTCTATTTCAAGGGGCGCGGTGGATATAAGGCCGTCGAAATCGGCGGAGGAGGCGGGGAAGAATCCGGGGGCGGCAGTTCTGAGTCCGTGGAAGCCTCATCAGATGAAGCCGGTTCATCGTAATCACGGCGGTTAACCAATTCCAAAAAAGGGCGGTCGAAAGACCGCCCTTTTTTTGTCCGCTTAGCCAAGTGGGAATGACTGGAATAGTTAATAGCTGAGGCGAGCGGTGTGGTAGGCCAGACGCTGGTCGGCAGACATCGACCCAAAGTCAGGTACACCATTGGGTTTGGTCGGCCAGGTAGCATCCGGCTGTGGTGACTCCGTCTTGCGCTTGGCCAAAGGGTTGTTGCGGATGGCAACGCTTGGCGTGCTGCCGGCGTCGCCATATCGCATGGATTGCTGAGTCAACTCGAGGTCCTCCTCCAACGAGCGGTTAGGTGTGATCCCCTTCCCTTGCAGTACCCCATGATAGGCGTGTACCGCCTCCTCGGGGCTGATTGTGTCTTCAGCAATCAATCGCAAAAACTCGATGAATGCCAACTGGTGCTCGGCGTTGTTGATCTTGCGGCCGAATAGTGCCACGCGCGCGCCATGCTTTTTGGCATCGTGCAACAGGCGGAAGGCGTCGTAAGTCGTCCCGGCGCTGCCACCAAGCACGCCAACCACGAGATTGGGATCGTACTGGCAAATCTCCTCCATCAGCCGTGGCCCGTGGTACACGATTTTCAGGAAGTCCGGCCGCCCAGCCTCAGCGATCCCGGCGAGGGTACGCAGAATCTGGTCGTTGATAAACTCACCGAGTTTCTCAGGTGGAATGCCGCTGTCGATGTTTGGATCGAACACCTCAAGGAAGTAACGGAACTGTTTTCGCTCGGCCTCCTCGCGGAAGGCGTGGAACGCCTCAAGCGTGCGTTTATCCTGCTCAAGATCGTTCAGATAGGTGACGGAGTAGAGGCCGAGGTTGGCCCCGGGGAACTCACCACCATCGCGGTCGCAGTCCAGTTTTCCGCACTGGATATGGTCGATGCTCGCCGAGCGGAACGGCTGCGCTGCGTGGCTCAAATAGTTGCCGTGGCGCGCGGCCCAGACATCGGTCGCATCGTTGGCGCGCGCGGCCGGCGTGATGTGCGAGTCGCGAAACAGACCCTCCTTGATGGTGAGCTGCTCATTGACGTGAGCCGACATGAGCATGATGTCCACCAGCCCTTGGCCAACGACTTCGCGGATAATGTCGAGAAACTCCGGAAGGTTGCGGTGGCCGAACTCGTCGCGCGTCCAGAGTTCCGGCGAGAACTGGGCCGGGTGCGCGCCCTTGGCAGAAAGGTAGCGGCGGTGGCCCGGCGCACGAACACCGAACGCCATGTCCGCGTCCTTGGCATCGGCGATGATGAACGCCCTGCTCGAGCCGGGGTTGGCCCGGATGTCGGCGAGCTTGGCGTCGAGCGATTTCATTTTCGTGGCTGCTTGGCCAAGCGTAACGGCTCAGCCCTTGAGCCGGTTCATAATCTCGGCGGTGACCGCCTGGACGACCGTCTCCGCCTTGGGGTCGATCGCCGCCGCGTTATTTCCACCGTCGGATTCAGGAACAGCGCAACTGACGCCGGGACGCCACTCATCGTTGTCGCACAGTTCGCACTCCTTGAGCCCGAAGCGAGGGTCAGGCACACCGAGCGTTTGCTTGATGTCGAGCAGATCCTTCAGGTGTTTCGGCGAGAATTGTTTCGGCTGCACACCGAGTTGTGTGGTCACAATGACGGTGCGGCAGTAGGCCTCGACGATCTCCATCTTGAAATAAGCGTCCTCAATACTGTGGCTCCACGAGACAACACCGTGGTTTTCCATCAGCACCGTGTTGTGCTCATCCACCAACTCGGCGACTTTGAGCCCCATCTCCGGCGTACCAGGGGTTTCATATGGGGCAATTGGCACCCGGCCGATGAACACCTCGATCTCCGGGATCATGCAGGTTGGCGGCGTTACGCCAGCCACGGCGAAGCCGGTGGCGTACGGCGGATGCGC
>JAKUOU010000112.1:2370-9054 GCA_022451065.1 Pedosphaera sp.
GCTGCTGGCTCGGATGGATGGGTCGATGCCGCCGTCGCTGTCCCGGCCCTTTGCTGGGCTACCGTTACGCTTGGCCCTAGCCACTCCAAGCTCGTTCATCCGGTCGCGGGCCGAGGGTGTCAGAATAGCGTCGGAGGGGATGTTCCCCAAGCCTCCTCCTCGATGCAGTTCGTCAATGTCTTTGGCACTGTAAACTTTTTTCATACCGTAAAATTATTCCTTGGGTACGTGATACACCGTGTCCACCAGTGCGGCGTTGATCGCATCAACCGGCGTTGGTTTGGGGAACGGTGCGGATGCCTCGCGGCCCTCGATGAAACCGATCGTCTGGCCAACATCCCCGCCAAGAGCATCGAAAACGATCAGGCTTGGCTCGGCGCTCAAGCCTTTCGGCGGTGTGTCGCCATTCTGGAAACGGTCACGTGTGTAGGGGTTGACCAACAGCCAACGGCCACCCTCGAACGCGGGAATCATCTGGCTGAGCGTCACGCGGCCAATGACTTTGCCCAGTCTCATGCGGTACCCTCCTCCGCTTTGTCGATGATGCCGCTGATCATCATCCGCACTGGGCTGCGGTTATCACCGACGGCGTGACGCGCGGCCAAGCCGTCGGATGAAACAATCACGCGCTGATGCATACCGGCCCCGTGCGGATCAATGGCAATAATCGGCGTGCCGTCGTCCTCGCCCCCAAGGTTGATCGGTTGGCACACAACCAGCCGCCAGCCCTCCAAGCTGGGATGTTTGCGGGTGGCAACCACGTTGCCCTCGACTCGTGCCAGGCGCATACTCAGTAAATCCTCAAGTTATCGACCATCACGCAGCGGCGCACACGGGTAAACGTCCGTGGATTGGTGACGCCTTCGCCGGTCGGCGTGGCGATGGAAAAGCTCAGATACCCCTCACCGCCCAAGCCCAGCCCGGCCATGCTCGGCCCATTCTTGATGAACAACGTCGTGTCTAGCGCACGGCCCATGGCGGTCATATGGTTCACATCGTGCGAGTGAATGATCGCCGTGTGACGATAGTTATGCTCGGCCTTCAAGGCCGCCTCGACACCCTCCTCCACGCTGCGGACACGGACGATCGGCAGCATCGGCATCATTTGTTCCTCATCAACAAACAGGTGGTTCGCATCCGTCTCGGCGAACAATAACTGTGTGCCGCTTGGAACATGCACGCCTGCGGCCTGCGCCAACACCGGGACATCCTTTCCGATAAAATCCTTGTTCGTGGCGGCGTGGCCGCAACCGGCACCCTGCCCTTCCGGAAACACAAATGCGGCCTGCGTCAGCGCATCGAGTTGTGACCCGTTCAAACGCACGGCGGCATGCTTCTCCAGCGCGGACATGAACGCATCGGCGACACTGTCCAGCACGAAGACCTCCTTCTCGCCGATGCAGAGCAGGTTGTTGTCGTAAGCAGCGCCCTCCACGACACAACGGGCGGCGCGGTCGATGTCGGCGGTGTCGTCCACGAGCACTGGCGGGTTGCCCGGCCCGGCGCAGATAGCACGCTTGCCGGTCTTCATCGCAGCGTCCACCACGCCCGGCCCACCGGTCACGCAGAGCAGACGCACGTTTTCGTTCGAGCACATTTCCCTGAACGACTCGAGCGTCGGCTGCTCGATGATGCAGGCAATGTTCTCGATACCAATGGCTCGATGAATCGCCTCATTGAATTTGCGTACTGCTATTGCGGCGCAGCGGCTGGCCGCCGGATGCGCGTTGAACACCACCGCGTTGCCGGCGGCGACAATGTTGACGATGTTGCCGGCCAGGGTCGGGATCGAGTGGGTCGAGGGTGTCACCGCACCGACGACGCCGAACGGTGTGAACTCCTCAAGCGTGATGCCGTGATCACCGCTGCGACCGTCCGGCCGCAGCCACTCGACACCCGGCACATCGCGTATAATTTGAAGCTTCTGGATCTTGTGATCGAGCCGGCCTATCTTCGTTTCCTCCAGCTCGATGCGGCCCCACTCTTCATCGTTGTCCTCGCAAAGGCTCTTGACGATTTCGATAATTCTGCGGCGTGCCTCGACACCCTGCCCGCACAGTTGCTTAAACGCCTTGGCCGCGGCATCACACGCCTCGTCGGCGGTTTGGAAAACGCCAAAATCCCTGCCAACACTGTCCTTGGCCTGGCAACCACACGATCCGTCGTCGCCGGCCGGCGTGGCCGTAGGCATTGGAGCAACAATCGTCGTGCTGCCGCCCAAGCGGCCAAGGACGTCCTCAATCACGTCGCGAACCAGTGCTTCATTTACTGTATTTGCCATGTTGTTTTTCTCGTATTATCGGTTTTCTGCCCGTTTGGCCAAACGGCTCTAGGCTTGGCTGTCGGTCTTTGAGTCGTGGATCACTTGGCCAAGCACATCCACGGTATCGACGATACCAACCACCACGGCATCCACCGGGGCACTCTTCATATTGGGTGCCAGTCGGGCGGAGCTGCCCTGGGTAAACATTACCAATTCCCCCTCACCAGCGCCGACTGAGTCCACCGCAACGATTGTGTTTTTGCCGGGGCGAAACTTGGCGGGATCACTCTCGTCAACCAGTTGAGGTCGAACCAGCAGCAGTTTGCGGCCGCTCAGTCCTTCATCCTTCTTAGTCGCGACAACAGACCCTTCTACTCGGGCAAGGAACATGCCTGTGCCTCCTTATTGCTTAGCAGGCTTTGGCAAAACCGTGCCGACATCGCCGTGCGGACGCGCAATCACGTGCACACTGACAAGTTCGCCGCCGATTGCCTTAATGGCTTCCGCACCGGCGTCTGTGGCCGCCTTGACGGCAGCGACATCGCCGGTGACACACGAGCTCACGAGCGCGCTGCCCACCTGCTGCACCGGGCCAGACAACTCCACATTAGCCGCCTTGAGCATGGCATCAGTTCCTTCAATCAGGGACACGAGGCCCCGCGTTTCGATTAGTCCTATTGCTGGTTGTGACATATCAGTTTTTATTTTAGTTTTTGTACGGTAAAAAATTAGTTTCGTCTGTGGTCCAGATAGCGTTTCACCTCGCGCGCCACAACCAATTCCTCATTGGTGGGTATAACCATGACCTTGACTGGTGAATCGTCCGCGCTGATGACTGTTTCCTCGGCTTGAGCCGCTTCGTTTTTCTCGGTGTCAAGCAGGATACCGAGCCGATCGAGCTCGCTGCAGATCGCAGCACGGATGCCGGCGCGGTTCTCGCCAATTCCGGCGGTGAACACGAGCGCATCGAGTCCGTTAAGTTGCGCGAAGTAAGCGCCGAGCCAGTGCCGCGCTGCGTGCACGTAAACATCCAGCGCAAGCTTGGCCTCCACATTGCCGGAGTCGGCCACCGAGATGATGTCGCGGATGTCGTTATGGCCGCCGCTCAACCCCTTGAGGCCGCTCTCGTTGCACAGCGCGTTTTCGACACTGTCAATCGACAGGCCATCGCGGCGCATCATGTGCAGCACTGCCATTGAGTCGAGATCGCCCACGCGGTTGTTATGCGGCAGACCCGACTGCGGGCTCAGTCCCATGCTGTTGCCGACCGCCGCCCCGTTGAGGATACCGGTGATCGACGAGCTACCGCCGAGATGACAGGAAATCACCCGCAACGGCGGGCCGTCCACCGGCGACCCAGCATTATCGACGTACAGGTTGCGAGCACGCTGAACCACGTCTTCGCGATCGAGCAGTTCCGCCGAGCGCTCGGCGATAAATTTGTGGCTCGCGCCGTGAAAACCCCAACGGCGAACACCCGCGTCGTGCCAGCTTTGCGGCACCGCGTAGCGCGTCGAGGCCTCCGGCACCCACTGATAAAACGCCGTCTCAAACAACCCAACCAACGGCACGCTTGGCATCTTCTCGGCGAACAACCGGATTCCCCGGATGTACGGCGGGTTGTGCGCCGGGGCGACGTTGTTACAGGCCTCCATCGAGTCCACAACCTCCGGCGTCAATTCGAGACAGCCGGTACGTCCCTGGGCCATGATGGCCTTGAAACCTACTGCGGCCAGATCATCCTCGGAAGCAATCCAGTTGCCCGACCGAAGCTCGCAGAGCAGCTGCTCGATCGCCCCGGCATGGTCGCTCACCCGCTCCAGCCCGCCACGCGTCAATAGCTCACCGTCGCCGCCCGAAAAATCAAACAGGCGGTACTTCATGGAGGTCGACCCAAGGTTGGCGATGAGAATTTTCACACGATTTCAGCCAGGCGCTTGGCAGGCGGCTGCTTAGTGCAACCACTCGCCCAAGCCCTTGAGGTCTTCGTGAGGGCGCGGGATGACTTGCACGCTCACCACTTCGCCGACGTCAGCGGCCGCAGAGGCGCCAGCATCGGTCGCAGCCTTAACTGCGGCGACATCGCCACGGTAAAAACCGGTCACTAATCCGCTGCCGACCTTGTCCCAGCCGGTCATCGTGACACTAGCCGCCTTGAGAGCGGCGTCGCTGGCTTCCATCAACGCACAGAAGCCCTTGCACTCAATCATTCCTATTGCTTGTTCAGCCATGATGTTTTTTGTGTAATGGTTTTTGGTTACTTGTTCGCCCTGCCCGGCGGATTGTTGAACGCCTGCAACAGGTCCTCGTGCGGACGGGCTATGACGTGAGAGCTGACCAGTTCGCCGACCCGGGCCGCGGCGTTGGTGCCTGCGTCCACGGCGGCTTTGATGCTGCCCACGTCTCCCTTGGCCAACACGGTGATGAAGCCGCCGCCGATCGGCACGGTCTTCACCAGGTTCACGTTGGCTGCCTTGACCATGGCATCGCTGGCTTCAACACTGCCAACGTATCCCTTGGTTTCGATCATTCCTAATGCTTCACTCATAATATGTTTTGGTTTTTACGAAAAAATCACTTCACCAACTCGCACGATGTGTCCGGCTTGAGGTCCACCGCATTGCCCTCATCGGTGTCGATGTGCACCTCGAGTTTGAAACTCTCGTCCACGCGAACCAACATCTCGTCAAACGTAATCGCACACGGCCCGCCTATCTTCAACTTCATCCGATCGCCACCTGCAACGCCATAATGCGCCGCATCATCCGGGTGCATGTGCACATGGCGCTCGGCGCGGATAATGCCGTTCTGCATTTCAAAAAATCCTTCCGCACCCATCAGCATCCCGCCCGGCGTGCCCTCAATCACGCCGGATTTTCGCAGCGGAATTTCGAAACCAAGCGCGATCGCATCGGTGTATGCCAACTCCACCTGGTTCAACGTCCGGCACGGGCCAAGAATGCGCAAATTCGAGATCACACGGCTTCGAGGCCCGACTAGCGTCACCGTCTCTTTCGCCGCGAACTGCCCTTCCTGATACAGCTCTTTCATCGGCGTCAACTGATGTCCCTTGCCAAACAAGGCATCCACCGCCTCTTGTGTGAGATGGCAGTGGCGGGCACTGATGTTCACCACCAACGGATTGGGCGCACTACCGGTGCCTGGCACCGGCTTGCCCATTCGCTGATAAACAGCCCGGCGGACCAAATGCTCCACCACAGCGCGATGAACTGGATTAGCTTGAACAGCCATAAAATCGCTCCTCGGCGGTGAAAATGAACTAATTTGAAAGATTGTCAACAATAAACTTGCATTATATTTCAAAATCTTCCAACTTACTCCCACATGCAGGCAGAAGAACGCCAATTTCTGATCGAGCAGCATCTCCAAAAAGTGGAGTTTGCCTCGCTTGAAGAGCTATCGGAGAGGGTCGATGTGTCGGTTTCCACCGTCCGCCGAGACCTCACGCTGCTCGAGGCCAAGGGCGCACTTCGCCGCACCCACGGCGGCGCACGCCTGGTGTCACCCAAGTCCGATGAATTCGCCTTCACGGCCCGGGACACCCATCAACTAGACGAAAAAGAGGTAATTGGCGAAGCGGTCGCCGCGCTCATCCATCCTAACCAAGGCGTAATTATTGACGCCGGCACCACCGCCTACCACGCGGCCAAGTATTTGGGCGAGAAAGCGTCTCACGTCATCACCAACTCGCTGCCTGTGGCCAATCACTTCGGCTCCGATAACAGCGTCGAGGTGCTTGTCACTGGCGGGGTAATTTATCCGAGGCTCGGTGTGTTGGTCGGCCCACTCGCTGTCGAGTCTCTGTCCGGAATGCACGCTGACGTAGCGGTGATGAGCGCCGGCGGCATCACGCTCGACGGTATCACCAACTCCCACGCCCTCTTAATCGACATTCAGCAAGCCATGCTCAAGTCAGCTCAACAGATCATTTTTTGTTTGGATCACACCAAGTTCAATCGCCGCTCCGTCTCCCCCCTCTGCGGACTCGACGCGATCGACATAATCGTCACCGATGCCCAAGCCCCCGCCGAACTCATCGCCGAACTAAAAAAAACCGGTACTGAAGTCGTCATTGCTGGCTAAATAAACAGCGCTTGGCTCCTTCGACTCTACCATTTAACCACCACTAATCGTTCGGGTTACCATCCCGAACCTTGAGCTAGGTATTTGCACGCTATCATTGGCTAGGCTCATTTCCATGGTTCCAAATCTTCGAAATATCTACGATAGCCTCACGATCTCCCTGCAGTGGGTTTTCCGTAATCTTCGAAGATTTGACTGCGCGCACCGTTAAATTCCCAAAACCCATATTTACCTTAATCCTCAAAACCTTATTTATAAACCAATGGGGAAATCTATTCAACTGGTTCAAAATTCTCTTCTGTAAACTCTCCATCTTT
>JAKUOU010000113.1 GCA_022451065.1 Pedosphaera sp.
GTGGCATGTCACAACTTCAACGGCAAGCCGTCCCAGGGATTAAAGGGTCTGGATTTGTTGACGTCCTTTGATCGACTGCAGCCGAGTTGGTTTGCGCACTTCATGAGAGATCCGCAGAAGTTCCGTCCTGGTATCGTGATGCCGAACTACTGGCCAGGAGGCGAGGCCGTGCGAAAAGATGTGCTGGAGGGAAACCCAGACAAGCAGTTGCTAGCTTTGTGGTATTACTTTTCGCTCGGTCGCTCGGCGCGCGATCCCTCGGGCATTCGTGCGCAGGGGACGGGCCTGAAAGTGTCTGAACGCACGCGCGTGTATCGCGGCCGCAGTCGTATCGCCGGGTATCGTGGTATTGCAGTAGGCTTTCCGGGTGGTGTCAATTACGCTTTTAATGCGCAGAACGGCACCTTAAGTGCGCTGTGGTCGGGTGAATTTGTGAACGTATCCTGGAGTGGCCAGGGAGCAGGCAACTTCAATCCGCGAGCGCGCCCGGTCGAGTTGGCACAGGACGTGGCGTTTTATCGCCTGGATAAGGATGACTCGCCGTGGCCGTTGCGGCCAGTGATGGACAAGGACAACCCGGTGAATCCCAATCCACTCTACCCCCGCAACCTAGGCTATCAGTTCAAGGGCTATCAACTAGATGATGAGGGCGTTCCAACCTTCATGTACCGTACAGGTGAGGTGGAGGTGGAGGACAGGGCGAACGGAGTGGGATCTAATCAACTGAACCGACTGGATCGACGGTTTCGGTTCGATGCTTCCAGGGCGGAGACGGTGTATTTACGAGCTCTCACCGGAAAGGTGAGGCCGCTAACGCCGAAACAGTTTGTGACAGATGCAGTCAAGATGTGGGTGCCGGAAGGCACGGCGTTGTTGCGTGGCGAGGGTGATACACGGGAGCTTCTTCTGAAACTGAAGCTGCCCAAGGGTAAATCGGAGGTCGAAATTCGTTATGAGTTGTTGCGTTAATACCGGACTGGCTGTCGTGCTAGCGCTGCTAGTGACCGTGAGGACGGGCGCGGAGGAAGTGGGCGAGAGATGGGGTACCGAGAAGCGCGAACGCGAGTTTTACCGCGTGGTGAGTGTGCCGCTGCCCAAGGGGGAGGTGATTGAGGCAGGAGCGTTTGAGCTGATGCCGGACAACAGGTTGGCAGTAGGCACGCGGCGTGGTGACATTCTTTTCATGAACGGCGTGGATGACGAAAAGCCACAGCCGCAGTTCGAGAAATTCGCGGAAGGCTTGGATGAGATTTTCGGTTTGGCCTATCGAAAAGATGACAAAGGCGACAAGGGCGGGTTGTACGTAACACACAGCGCAGAGTTGACCCGCGTGCTGGACACCAACCGGGACGGCAAGGCAGACCGGTTTGTGACGATTTCAGACGTGTGGGGATATGGTAATTACCATGAGTACGCATTCGGCTCGAAGTTTGACCCGCAAGGCAACCTATACATTGCGCTCGGGCTTTCTAATTCCTACCACTCGCGGGCGCTTTTTCGAGGTTGGGCGATGAAGATTACGCCCGAGGGAGAGTCGATCCCCGTCGCCAGCGGTCTGCGCAGCCCTGGCGGCATTGGCCCGAACGAGCATGGTGCGATGTTCTACATTGAGAGCCAAGGGCCATGGAATTCGTCATGCAGCCTCAAGTTTCTCAAGCCCGGTGGGTTTATGGGGCATCCTGTAAGTTTTAACTGGTACCCATTTGCGCCTGATCTTGAGAGGCCGAGCGAGCCGCAAAGCGGTACGCGTATCGTCACCGAAAAGGAGAAGATAAGGGAGTTGGTGCCGTACGCGGTAATTTTCCCGTACATACGCATGGGGCGCTCTATTACAGGTTATGTGGTCGATCGTACGGGCGGAAAGTTTGGGCCCTTTGAGAACCAGATTTTTCTTGGTGACTACACGCAGTCCATCATCATGAGGGCGACCACCGAGCAGGTGAACGGAGTGTGGCAGGGCGCGTGTTATCCGTTCCGCGAGGGTCTTTCCACGGGAATCTTAAATGTACAGTTTACGCCGATGGGTCGTTTGCTCTGTGGTGGCACTAATCGTGGATGGCCTGTGCGCGGTATTAAACCTTTCGCTCTGGAGCGACTCGACTGGACGGGCAAGATGCCTTTTGAAATAAAGTCTATCAACATCACAGGGGATGGGTTCAGGATAACATTCACCAAGCCGTTGGATCGGGCAACGGGAAACAATATAAAAAGCTACAAGATTGCAGCATTTACACACAATTATCATTCTGGCTACGGCGGCCCGGAGGTAGACCTAAACAATCCAGTCGTTAAATCCGTCGAGCTTGCGCCAGACGGGCGCAGTACAACAATCGTTCTTAGCAAACTTAAAACAGGCTTCGTCCACGAGTTTGATCTTGGTGCTCTGCGAGACCGAGACAATGGAGATCTTCTGCATCACAATGCGTATTATACCGTAAATGAAGTGCCGAAGGGTTAGTGGTGCATGTTTATCGCCTGTTTGGGAGCAGGGCTTTTAGTTTTTCGATTTGTTGACGGATGTCTGTACCATTGTAAAATGTAATGATGCCGTTGGCTTCGACAGTTTTTCCGGGGGGGCAATCGGGGAAGGAAGGGTCGGCGTGGAGGCAGGGAACGGGCGGGTTTTCCCAGGGTCTATGGAGCGGCTCCCAGCTGGTGATGACCCATCGCTGGCCGTCGCTATCACGGCAGGCTACCCAGTTGCCGTCTATTACTTTGTTGGCATGGATGCGTTGATTAAAGCCAGCCAGGCCCTTGAGCATTACGCACACTTGTGCCCGCAGGCCGGTCAGTGTTTCCGGTGAGCCGTTGCGAATCCAAAGCTTCATTTTCACGACTTCCTGTCTTGGGACGATTCGGCTACCGAAGACGATACCATTTGGGAGCTTACGCTCGAGAACAAGCGAGCCATCATTGTTCGGTTGCCACTCAAGTGGGTCTAGTTTTTTACCCTGCTTCTCCCAAACGGTCGGGATGTGCGTGTGGGCGAGATAGGTCAGGCCAAGGTTGGACCAGATAGCTTCCGGTACATCGACTACGGCGTAGCTGTGAGGATCCCATGGGGTGAAGATGCTAACTTTAGTTTCACGCTGTGGCACAAGCGCGCCATCGAGGAACCCTATACGCGGATGGCGTCCTCCGGGGTATGGTAGAACTTTTAGCGGGACGTCCGGGGCGCGCTTGTTCAAGCGCTTGCCGGTTATGTTCCAGTCGGCGAGCTTTTGATTTACCTTGGAAAGGGGCAGGCCAGTGGCGGCACGTATCTCGTGAGGTGTGTAACGATGGTGCGTGACCATATTGTCGAGCCACCGTCGGAACTCACTGTCACGCTTGGACGCGCGGGCCTCGGGGGTGGGTGGGTTGCTCGTGGCAAGGTTTTGGTAGTGCGAGAGGGCGGCGTTGTATTCGGCCAACGCCTCTGCGGAGACGATGCCTTTGCTGCGGTGGATTTCTGCCTGTACCCGTTCAATCAGATACTCCTTTTCCTCAGGCGACGGACGAAGTGGTTTGCCGGGAACGTTCACTGTCCATTGGCCGGTGTGCGCAAAGCGCAGTCGGCCGTCGGGGCGCTCCTCGTAACAGCGAACCGCGATCCAGCTGCTGTTTTTAATTAGCAGCTTGGTGGAGAACGTCATCTGGTGCGCACCTGAGGGCGTGGTCTTCGGCTGGGAACTCACCTTCAGCACCGGTCGGCCGTTTGCGACGATCTCAAGGAATGAAACCGGTGATTCGCTGACGACCTCGCCGGTGACACTGACTTCAGCACCGTCCGATGAAAGTTCGATTATTCCACCGGGCTGTCGGTCGTTCACTTTCGCAAACAACATCGGGCCTGTGGTAACGAAGCTGCGACCACGCTTCAGGCCGTCGAGCCATTTGTCATAGTTGAAGCCGTCGGGTTGATACACGTAAACGCGACTGAAGCCCGCCGGCACAGGGTGAACACCGTTGGCAGTGCCAGCGGTCGGCACGAGCGGGAAACCGGCATTGAGCAGTGTGTAGTATAGGCCGAGAGTGTAGTTTATCCATTCCTCCTCATTTCCAGTCGTGCTGCCGGTTGGGGGCTGGAAAAAACCGGGAGTTCGGGAGTTCCATTTAGTGAAGGCGAACTTGGTGCGCCACATGTGGTTGTTGGCCAACTCGTAAAGCCGAGCGCCGGTACTATGCGGCAGCGTCATCGAGAACGGCCAGTCAAGCTTGTCCATGTCAAGGATCGTGCCCTCGGCGCGGGCGATCCTGGCCAGGGGGCCCCACGGTGGCACTCCCTCGTTGAACACCGACTTGTGGTTAAGAAAAAACAGTGCTCCAAGCGTGTGCCGCTTTTGCCCAACTGAAAAAATCTCATACTCTGTGTTACGGGGCCAGATAACGTGCGTGGGGTCAACCGTGATCAGTTTGTCTGGAATTTCACCGCCGATGTTTCTGTCTCCGGATGTGGGCGCCGTGTCGGAGCGGGTGACCCAATACGTTAGCGGCATCGCCACGTTGAGATCCTCGGCTTGAATCACGTTGGGCAATTCCTCGAGAGTGCGGTGAATATGAGTTTCGCCGGAGAACCACCCGCGCTTGGCCAGGTCGGTCCAGCGGCGAAGTCGGATATCGATCTCCGTGTCCGTTTGACCAAGCGACAACGGCTTGGTTTCGGTGAAGTACTCCTTGCCTCGCTCCACCGTAATCGTGTATTTGCCCGGCGGCAGGTCGGCTCTGAAAGGATGCGCCGATACGGTTGTGTGCTTCTCGAACGACTCCTTCCGTATCCAGTTTGTCTTGTCATAGGGAACCGTCGACCCTTGGCTTGCGGCGGACTGTACAAAGAACCATTCACCTGCTGCACTCTCGATGTAAACACGGGCGGCGAGCGGTCTGCCTGACTTCTTGTCAACGATTCGCCCAACCAAACTCGCTGAGTGTGCGGAGGTGGCATGAATGAGGAACAATATAACGATGCCAAAAACAGCAATGAGGGCCCGATATTTTTTCATTGGTTAGCAGATGCTGAATCACTTCGGTTTGAATGCAAGCTTGGTAACAAAAAAGCCGCGAAGGCAAGTTCGCGGCCATTCGTATTATTGCGGGATTGTTTATCCTCGTGATTTTTCGAGAAAAACCACCATCAAAAGACTCATCATGCAACGTATTTCATTGTCAGGGGTGACGTCAGTGAGTTTATCGATTTTAAATAATGCACCCCAAAAGCTTGGGGCCTTGGTGAGCCTGAACAGCTCCGTTCCGTCTTCAAGTGTTAGAATGTACGATGGGTTGAAAATGTAATTACAAACCAGGCCAACAAAAGGGAGCCCGCCGAGTAAAGTGTCAACAACCTTCGCAAAAGGTTTCTCTTCCTTGATGGTTGCGTACTGGCTACCACTGGCCTCGTTAAGCAGGTAGGTTGCTTTCCATATCGAGTAAAGCCCCTTGCGTTGAATGGATCCGAAGGATTGTTCGTTTTCTGTGAAAAAATTGTAGGCTGCGCTAAAGTCAAGGACCTTGTTGGCTTTGATAGTGCAGACACGCTTGGATTTAGTCTTATCCTCGAAGACTTCAAGTTCTTCTTTGAGTTTGAACATTTTTTGACGGGCGTAAGCTATCGAGTTGCCGCCGGCATCCGTCAAGGTGGCTTGCTGGGCCAAAGCGATTTTCTTGAAGTTTAGTTCAACTGGGTAATTCATACGTAGCGACAGTCAAATAAAATTGAAATAATGGCAATTGTTTTATAAGGTAATAATCAGAGATCTTGGGTGGCCTGTTTTAGGGCCCTTTCCCATCCGCAGACCAGGGATTTACGAGTGCTGGGTTTCATCTTGGGTTTAAAGTGTTTATCGGCCTTCCACTGTCTGGCAATTTCACTTTTGCTCTTCCATAAATTCACCGCCAATCCAGCCAGGTAGGCGGCACCCAGTGCGGTCGTTTCAGTGTTTGAAGGCCGAATGACCTTTGTATTAAGCAGGTCGCTTTGAAATTGCATCAGTAGATCATTGGCGCTGGCTCCGCCATCGACACGCAGTTCCTTTAGTTTGGTTTTAGCATCAGACTCCATGGCTGCGATCACGTCGCCGACTTGATAGGCGATGCCCTCCAAAGCCGCGCGGGCGATGTGTGCTTTATTGGATCCGCGACTCAGGCCGGAGATGATTCCTCGGGCATGCGGGTTCCAATGCGGTGTGCCCAAGCCGGTGAATGCGGAAACGAAATAAACGCCGCCGTTGTCCGGTACGCGCTTGGCTAGGCGCTCAATTTCACTCGATGACTTGAAGATTCCTAATTCGTCACGCAGCCACTGTGCCACGGCGCCAGCGATGAACACGCTCCCTTCGAGTGCGTACTCTGTCTTGTTACCGATCTTCCATGCTACCGTACTGAGCAGTTTGTTGCGGGATGGCATCGGCTTGTCACCGGTGTGCATCAGCATGAAGCAGCCAGTCCCGTAGGTGTTTTTGACCATACCGGGCTTGTGGCAGCACTGGCCGAATAGGGCGGCCTGTTGGTCGCCGGCGATTCCGGCTATGGGTATCGCTTGGCCGAGAGCCTGGGTTTCAGCATAAATCTCACTTGATGGAACGACCTTGGGTAAAATTGACTTCGGAACACCGAATAGTTTTAGTAGCTCGTCGTCCCAGTCGTCAGTCCGGATGTTGAAGAGCATTGTCCGGGACGCGTTCGAGGTGTCGGTGATGTGTGTTTGGCCATTGGTAAGATTCCAGATCAACCAAGAGTCTACGGTCCCGAAAGCCAGGCGGCCGGCCCGAGCCATGGCTCGCGCCCCTTGGGTGTGCCTGAGCAGCCATTGGATCTTGGTCGCGCTGAAGTAGGCATCCAGTTCCAAGCCTGTTTTGCGGCGGATCAGACGGTCGGCTTTGTCCCTGCGCAGCGAATCACAAATGTCAGCGGTGCGGCGGTCCTGCCAGACGATGGCGTTGGCGATTGGCTTGCCGGTGTCGCGATCCCAGAGCAGCGTTGTTTCTCGCTGGTTAGTGATGCCAATCGCCGCAATGTCACCGGCCGATAGCTTGGCCAGGCGCAGCGCCCGTTTGGCGGTGTTCAGCTGGGTTTTCCAGATCGTCGTGGGATCATGCTCGACCCAGCCGGGTTTGGGATAAATTTGAGGAAACTCACTCTGTGCGACCGCCACGGGCCGTCCTAGTTTGTCGAAAACAATCGCTCGCGAACTGGTCGTCCCCTGATCCAGTGCGAGAATATGGGACCTAATTCGACTCATGGTACTTCCTCAACCTGGTAGAATCGTTGTTTTCGCAACCGCGTAGCCTCGAGATCGACGTAGACAAACTGATCCGCGTCGATCGTGACGATTTTTAGCGGTTTCCATTCCTTCTTGTCGCCAAGATCCTCGCTGAAGTCAATTTGATAGGTCCGGCCTGCGATGCCATCGATCTTCACGGCGGCAACCGTATCCACTGACAAGCGACTCTGGAAAGGGGCATCCAGGATTGCCTGTTTTACATTCGCATAGCCTTCGGGGGAGGCGAGGTCGGATTCGCGGTTACCCCTGAACGGAAAGAAATCTGATAACTCGCCGCGTTCATTGTAAATGTAGTAGTCATCCTTGCCGCCCTGATGCAGCCCAAACGCGTTTACCAGTTGGGTGTCCTGAAATAGCGGGAAGCTGGAGCGCGAGGTGAACTCATTCTGTTCGGACGCCCCGGAGTCAATGTTGACGGCGATGAAGTTGACCTCGATCCGATTGGCCGCAAACTCCTTCCGCATCTCCTCCATTTTCTCGATTTGAGTGTTACAATAGGAACACCAGGTTGCAAGTAAGGCGACGAATGTCACACGGCCACGAAAATGACTTCGGCCGTACGTCTGATTGAACCTTGGGCTCTTGGGTTGGAAATCGGCCAATTCCCAGTCTGGCCAAGGCGCGCCAGGTTGTTTGGGCGAGAGAGGCTGATCCTGTGCCAAGATGGACGCGGAGCAGGCCATCGATAGCATCAAGGTTGCAACAAAATAGCGCACGGAAGTCAGATTGTTCATGCGGCCGGGACAATAAGGCTTGGCCAAGCGCATGACAACCAGAGGGGAAGTTAATTTCACAAAATAACTGGCCGCGTTAGGGCAGGCACACTACGCTCGTGGAGATGCGTACATCCAATTTTACCCTCCCGGCCGTGTGTCTTGCGTTAGCCTTGGTTTTCGTTGTGGCTCAACCGGGCGGCTTGTCCAAGCCGGCGGAGCGGCCGAACATCGTGCTCATCATGGCGGACGATATGGGCTGGAGTGACATCGGTTGCTATGGGGGCGAGGTCAGAACGCCGTACCTCGACCGCTTGGCAGCGGACGGAATGCGATTCACCCAGTTTTACAACAACGCCAAGTGCACTACCACGAGAGCATCGATCCTCACTGGCCTCTATCCGCGCCGCGGGAAGGGGGGGTTGCTGCGGCAAAATATGATCACGCTTGGCGAGGCAATGAAACTGGCCGGTTACCAGACGGCGCTCAGCGGCAAGTGGCATCTTGGCTCTGGCGATACGACCCATCCGTACCGACGGGGCTTCGACGAGTATTACGGGTTGCTCGATGGCTGTTGTAATTTCTTTAACCCAAAGCAGCGCGATCCCAAGTACAAGGGGGGGCGTATCCGGAAGTTTGGCCACAACGATAAGGACCTAACGGAGTTTCCGGACGGCTACTATACGACGGATGCCTTCACTGATCACGCGATCGAGTGCATTGGGAAATTCTCTAAAAAGGAAAACCCGTTTTTCCTGCATATTTGTTACACCGCTCCACACTATCCGCTGCACGCCAAGCCGGAGGATATAAAAAAATACGTCGGCAAATTTAGGATGGGTTGGGATAAAATGCGTCAGCAACGACATCAGCGCTTGGTTAAAATGGGGTTAATTGATCCAAAGTGGCATCTTTCCGGCCGCGATTCGCGGGCGTACGACTGGAAGTCAGCCAACCAAGACCACGAGGATTTGCGGATGGCTGTTTACGCGGCAATGATTGACAGCATGGACCAGAACATCGGTCGTTTAATGACTGCGTTGGGTGACAATGGCGAGGC
>JAKUOU010000114.1 GCA_022451065.1 Pedosphaera sp.
CCGACCATACCGCTTGACCAAGCGGATGGGCTGGGGAGCCTTTGCTCTGGCTCTCACGGTCGCAATTCTCTTCGGCTTGGCCTACGGAAAAAGCAGCTTCTCTAAGCAGTCCAAGCGACAGGAGCTGCGGGCCCTGACCCCCACACAGGTCAAAAGCGACGGCTACACCTCATCGGCCAGTTGCCGCGCCTGCCATCCCTCCCAGTATGCCAGTTGGCACAAGAGCTATCACCGCACCATGACCCAGTTGGCCGGGCCGCACTCGGTCATGGGCAAATTCGACGGCACCGAGGTTGTATCCGGCGGACTGCTTTATAGCGTGTATCAAACCAACGACCAATACTGGGCGAAGATGCCAGATCCGGAGATCATCATGAAAACGATCGAAACCGGCCGGCGCATCAACGACCATAACTACCAAATCCGAACCAACGGCGTACTATCGGTGATCGATCTGCGGACGGTACCCCGTGTCGACAAGCGCGTCGTCATGACCACCGGATCGCACCATTACCAGACTTACTGGGTGGAAGGTAGCGTGCTCAATCCCACTAACCAGATCAACGAGAGAAAGTACGGCAACCTTCTGCAGACCCTGCCGCTCGTTTACCTGCCGAAGGAGCAGCAATGGATCCCGCGAGAGAACGCCTTCATGATGGCACCGTCGAGCAAACGCATGATCTCGCAGTGGAACCACCACTGCATCAAGTGCCACAGCACAGCCGGCAATCCCGGCCTCATCGATAACGGCACCTTCGACACACGCACCGCCGAGTTGGGCATCTCCTGCGAAGCCTGCCATGGCCCCGCCGCCGGGCACGCTGAGCATTACCGCTCACCGCTTGCCCGATACGCTGACCAGTTTAGCGATGCCGCAGCTGCCAAGGTCGTCAACCCGGCCAAGCTCGACCACCGGCGCTCAAGCCAGGTTTGCGGCCAATGCCATGGTGTCTTCATTTACAACGACCCGAAGCGCGGCCAGCAATTTGCCCGCAGTGGACCAATTTACCGGCCTGGCGACGACATCCACTCGATTCGCTACTACATCCAACACCCCGGCCCCTCGCCCACACCGGTGCGGCAGGAGGAACTGGAGAAAAACCCGGAATTCTTCCGCGAACGGTGGTGGGACGACGGCACGATCCTGGCCGGCGGCCGCGAGTTCACCGCCATGCGCGTCAGCGCCTGCTACACAAAAGGCGAGATGTCCTGCCTGAGCTGCCACTCGATGCACCATAGTGACCCGGTGGATCAGCTCAAACCAGACATGCGGGGCAATGCAGCCTGCATCGAGTGCCATGCCGATCCCCAATACACGACACAAATTGAACAACACACCTTTCATGAGAAAAACTCCACCGGCAGCAACTGCCTCAATTGCCATATGCCCCACACGACCTACGCGCTGCTTGGCGGGATCCGCAACCACCAGATTCAGTCCCCGTCCGCCAAGCGCAGCATCCGCCATGGCGTGCCCAACGCCTGCAACCTTTGCCACCTCGACCAGACGTTGGACTGGGCGCAGCAGCACTTGGCCAAACGCTATGGTCATGAGCCGCTTCCTTTGAGCGCCGAGCAAAAAAGCACCTCGGCCGCGCTGCTTTGGCTGCTCAAGGGCCACGCGGCACAGCGCGCCATCACCGCCTGGCATGCCGGCTGGCAGCCGGCTCGGGACGTTTCCGGCACCGACTGGCTTGCGCCGCACCTGGCCCGCTTGCTCGAGGATCCGTACGGTGTCGTGCGCCACATCGCCAACAAGAGCCTCGGCAAACAGCCCGGCTTCGACCGGTTTGAGTTCGACTTTCTCGCGACCGCACCGGAGCGCATGCGCTTAGCCAAGCGGGCAATCGCCCAGTGGAACGAACTCCCCAGAACCGCCAGCGACACGACCGGCAAATCCATTCTCATCAATTCCGACCGGCAATTAATGGAAACCGCGATTCAGGCTTTGTTGAAGAATCGCGACAATCGACCGTTCACCATCAAGGAGTAACCCGGCTTGGCCAAGGCAGTGACGAGCAGCTCGAACGGGGATATTCCCGGCAAAGACAAAATGCCGGTCGTGGGCATTCGTGTGCCATCGTGGGCCTCGTTCACCCGGCCCATCTTTCACGGCATCGTCGATTTCATTCGGAACCGCGAACAGTGGCACATCCAGACACTTGTCGATTCCACCAATGAGATGGCCCCGATGGTCATCGACGAAAACTGGACCGGCGACGGGTTGATTCTCTTCCGCCACTCCAGTGACGAAGCCGCCGCGTTCAAGCGCCGCGGCATCCCGGTCGTCAACCTCAGCACCGAGTGCCGAGAGAAAGGCTTCCCCACCGTCATACCGGACAACGCAGAAATCGGCCGGATGGCAGCGCAACACTTGTTGACGCTTGGCCTACAGCATTTCTCCTACTGGGGTGACCCTTCGCGCACCTACTCGATTGAGCGCGGTCAGGCGTTCGAACGACGGATCACTGAGGCAGGCTTCGACTGTATCAACATACAGTTCGAGCCGGACAACCTGCCGTGGGAGGGACGCTGGGTGAACGTGCGTAAACATATCATCCGAGAGTTGCGGCGCCTGCCCAAGCCGATCGGCATCTTTGCGAAGGACGACATGCTCGGCAGCAACATTATTCGCATCTGTAACGAGCATGGCATTCTTGTACCGGGGGAGGTCTCCGTGATGGGCACCAACGCCGACGAGGTGTTCTGCCAAATCTGTAACCCGCCGCTCTCCAGCGTGGCGTATCCCGGCGAGCGTGTCGGCTACCAGGCGGCGAGCTTGCTCTCCAGGATGATGCAAGGGGCCAAGATCGATGACGATTATGTGTTGCCGATCCCCATCCACAAACTCGTCGCTCGCGAGTCCACAAACACCCTCGCCGTCAACGACCCCGTCGTGGCCGAGGCGGTGCATTACATCCGGAGCCAGGCACCGGTTTACCCGATTCGAGTTTCTGAAATCGTCTCGCGAAGCCCGCTGTCCCACTCGGGGTTTAATAAGAATTTCCTGAAGCAGATGGGCCACACTCCCAAGGAGGAAATCAAGCGCGTCCGCCTGGCCCGGCTACAGATGCTGCTCAAGAACACAGGTGATAAAATCAGCCAGGTCGCCAGCGAGATGCGCTTCGAGAGCCCGGAGGAATTGACCCGCTTCTTCAAGCGCGAAACCGGCTTTGCACCCAAGGACTACCGCAAACACTACCATCCCGCCCCGCACTGATCCCGCACTTGGCCGGGTGCCTGGCTGGTTTACTATAGCCGGCAGTAGCCGAACCCGGCGCTTGGCCCCGGTTCACCACCTTTTCGCCCACCCGTACGAGATTCAAAGAAAAATGAACCTCAATAAAAGCCTCCCCCGTGCATCAACCTGCACACCTTGCCAAACGCTACTTGGCTTCACCCTGGCGCCTTGGCCGGAAGGCCATCGAGGTTTGCAGTGAGAAATGGCAGACGCAGCCGGAACTGGCCTCCGGAATGAGCACCAGGCCCTGCGCGGGAAGGATATTGATCCAGCAGCCGGGACGCGTCGGCGCGAGGGTCTGGAACTGGCCGGCCGCCGACTTGCCGAGATCGAGCACTGTCGGGTTAGCCGCGCGGAAAAACAGGCAATCGCCCGCGCCGGTGAGCGTTCCGCAACTGTGGCCCGGCCGTTTCAGATTCCAATTCACCTTCATGTCCAGCGGGCCAAGCCGCCTGCCAGTGGCCAGCCTGTAAATCGCCGGCTCGGCGATCAGCCGGTCGCCAAGGATCACCGGATGATGCACCTGCTCCCCGTGCGTAAACGCGCCGGGTAATCCCTTCAAATGGCTCGCCGACCAAAGCTCACGACCCGACTTTACCGAAAAACAATGGACGCGATACTCCGTGTCATTTCCCGCGCCTAGCCGGCTGCCGGTCGCGATCAAATAATCTCCCGATGCCGCAAGGAACAAAATATTCCGGCTTTGCTCCAGGCCTTTGTCCACCGTCCGCGCCCAAAGCCGTCCGCCGGTTTCTGCGTCGAGACAGACGATTTGCAGACCGGCTTTTCGGAGCACGTCGAGCGAGTGCCGACCGCTACCACTCACCGGCTTGGTCGTCTTGACGAAAAACACGCGGTCGCCGCTCAGTGTGATGGTCGGGTTCAAAATCGTCCCGCCCTCGTGCGTCCATTTGCCCTGGCCAAGCCGGCCACCGTCGAGCGGCGCGGAGAACAGGTGCGTGCCGGTCACCATCGCCTGGTTGTTGTTGTAGTCGACGCTGATCAGGTCGCGGCTTGGCTTCGTGCGCGACGCGGTCGTGCGCTGTGCCGTGCCAAAAATGCGCCTGTCTGCCAGCACCGCATGACCCCAGTGCCGCCGCTCCCCCGGCACGAATTCCGAGACGGGAAACGTCTGTTCCACTTTGCCGCTGGCGAGATTGATCAGCCGCGCCTCGTCCGCCACAGCGACAAAAAGCCGGCCGTCGTTCACCGACATGTAGCCGGCGTCGTACGGCATCGAGTAACGCTGCGAGCCGGGCAACGGCAGCCGCCAAAGCTCCGTTCCGTTGTAGGCGTCCACCGCGATCAGAAGGTTTTCGCCGGGGATGATTAGTTTGCCCTCCGCGGCGAGCGGTGCGGGTGCGCGTAAATGCCGGTCCACCATTGGAGCCGCTCCAGGACCGCCGAACCATTGCAACACAAGATCGCTGTGCACAAGTGCGTCGCCGCTGTTGCTAGTATTGGCCGGGTTGCCGTACTGGTGCGTCCACTCGCCTGCGCCGGGCAAACCGCTAGCCAGGTGCGGCACAGAGTCCGGCTCCAGCCAGGCAACACCGTTATGTGGTTGCAGCAAACGCCCCAGTTCGTCTTTGGCCAAGCGACTCTGCGCCTGGCCAAGCCACGCGGCCTCGGAGACGATGAGGTTAGCGAAATAATCGGTAAACGGCAGCGCGCCGCCCTCGACGAGATGCACCGACACTCGACGACCATAAATCCCGCGCCCGGCCAAGCGTTCACGCGCCGCAGCGACTTTCCCGGCATCACCGCTAACGCCGATGATGCTCAACTGCGTCTGTTCTGCCAACGCACCGCACAGCCGGCCATCGACCACATCGGTGACCAGTGCCCAGCCTCGAGTCGTGCGCGCCGTCTTAGCCAAGCGCTTGGCTAAGCCAACCGGCAGGGTCGCCGATCCGGCGGTTTTGGAAATTGTTTTTGCAGCAGTGGCGGTGGAGAAACAGTGCAACATGCCGGTGTCAGTGCTGACGAGCAAACGCCCTCCGGCGAACGCCAGCCCGCGGGCCGTGCCATCGACTTTGGCCGTCCACTGCACCGAGCCGTCCACCAGTGAACGCGCCTCGATGAGGTCGTCGCCGCCAACCACCACGCAGTTGGCCAACGCAATGATCGTGTGCCGGCGCAGCACGCTGATCCTCCATTGCTCGGTCGCCGCCCTCGCCTGCTTGGCAGCGTCGAGCGATTCGCCCAGCTGCCCCAACTGGCGCTGCAGCCCGGTGCGGCGCTCGCGTGAGAGTCCTGTTTTTTTGAGCTCTGCCTTCAGCGACTCGATGCTCCGTGCGGCACGTTGGGCGTTGGCACTCGCACGGCGGTACGCCTGCCGGTCGATCGCTCGGACGCCGGTTTCGTCCAGCATAAAGCTGTATCGCGGCGAGGCGGCCAGGGCGTTTCCCTTGAACGTGGCGAGGCGGCCCGACGACGACTGCACCGGGTTGGCGGTAAGCGTGCCGTCATTGCCAGTGCCGGAGAACAAGTTGTCCTCGAGCAGCACCGCGAATGCGCCGCCCGCGCCGCCGAACGTCTTGGCCAAGCGCCCCGTTTTGCGGTCGAGCCCGACGGGGTTGCCCCGGCCGGTCGGGACGAAGAGCATCGTTTGCGACGCCAGCAAATAGCCCTGCGGCGAGACGTTGAGTTTCTGCCGCCAAACCGTCGAACCATCGCTCGCGTCCAGTGCGACGGCGTGCACGCCCTGCGACGGATACAGCCCGGCGGCCGCGTAAACGACGCCGGCATCCACCACGAGGCCGGTGCGTACCGGCCAAAGCGAAATCATCCGGCCGTTGCCCGGGATCCGCCAGTCTCGAGGGCCAAGTCGCTCGCGCCAGACCAGGCGGCCGGTGCCGGCCTGGACACAGTAAACGCTGCCGTCGTCGCTCCCAAAAAACAGCCGTCCGCCCGCAAGCACCGGCGCGTAGCGCACCGGGCCGTCCGCCACGAACGACCACAGGAGTTTGCCGGTCTGCGCGTCGAGGCAACGGACAGTGTCGTCCGCGCTGGAACCAAGCCACACACGTGACTCGTCGACCACGGGATGGTTGGCCCAGTCCCCGGTCACACGCGGCAGGATGCCCTCGAGCTGCTGCCAATAGCTGCGCCGGGCCGGGCTGGTCCAGGCCGGACTGGGTGACGGCATGTCGTGCCGCCAAGTCTCCGTCGCCGAAAAGGAGAGCGCCTGGTTCGAATAACCGGCGCGACCCATCCCGGCGCGGTAGCTTGGCCAACCGACCGGATCGGCCGCCACGGCACTCACGGCCAAAGCCAACGCAATCATTGGGACCAGAGGAATGAAACTCACCGGCCGCAGCCTACACGGTGGTTAAAGAAAAAGGCAATCCGCTTGGCCAAGCGGCCGGGCGGACATTTAAGGAGCGGGAGCTGGGTTCGTCCACATCGGTTCCAACGATGGCAAGCCGGGATTCTTCCGACGAATCTTCGTCGATTAAAAGAACTTGGCCAAGCGGTCGCGCCGCTTGGCCAAGCCGAGGAAAAAGTTCCCGCGAAGTCAGACTTTGCTGACGCGTGGCACCTTGAATCCAGGCCGATTGTAATCCTTCAACAGCGCGTTGGCCGCTGCGGCATGGGCGCCGGTGTGGATTTCCTTGTCCGCATCGAACGTCAGCCACGGCCCGATCACGTAGTTGCTACCGTCCTCCGGCACCTTCACACCATCGCTCATAACGCTGTGCAGCTTCATGAAATGCTCGTACGCGTCCTTGTTGTCGCCGAACCGACCGGACTTGGCATTGAATGGCATGTTCTTGCCGAGACGGTACGAGTTGTTCATCAGGTGCCCGGCCACGCAGCCGTAGTGCGCGTCGTAGACGTTGCCGTTGGCCATGCTTGGGTCATTGGCCCTGCAGGCAGCAATGAAGCTGCCCCAGTTACCGCCTGGTGTCACCTTACCGTTGGGAATCGATAGCTTCTCACCCTTGTCACTACCCTTGGCGTAGTAGTGATTGCGGACAATCCTACCACCATCCTCGAAGTAATATTCGTTCTCGACCTGGCGCTGATACCCGTTGTAGTTCACGTTACGAACGTTGAAAAACAGGGTCTGCCCATTCGGGTACTCGGCGATACCAAACATGGTGTTCGGCGTCTCGCCCTGATCTCCCCACTGGAAACGGCCACCGATCGCCATCGCGCGTACCGGGTTTGTCAGCGACGGATCCATCGCCCAACGTGCCACGTCAAGCTGATGCGTCCCTTGGTTGTTCAGGTCGCCGTTGCCGGTTTCCCAGAACCAGTGCCAGTTGTAATGCACATAGTTGTCGTGGTACGTGTCAATCACGGCCGGCCCACGCCACAGGTTCCAGTCCAGGTGCGCGGGCGGAGCGGATGGGCTCTTGAACCCGATGCCGCCACGCGGCTTGCAGCAGTAGCCGTAGGAAATCTTCAGCTTGCCGAATTTGCCTGCGTTAATCATTTCATGCAGACCGGCGACACTCGCGCTACTGCGCTGCTGTGTGCCATGCTGGATCACGACGCCGTACTTGCGCTGCGCCTCGACCGCCACGCGGCCCTCGTGCACGTCGTGGCTCATCGGCTTCTCGACGTAAACATGCTTGCCCGCCTGGGCGCCCCAGATGGTCATCAATGAGTGCCAGTGGTTTGGCGTCGCAATTGAGATCGCATCCACCGACTTGTCAGCCAATGCCTCGCGTATATCAGCAGCCCCCTTGGTGTTGAACTGGCCCTTGGTCTTCCTGCGGACCTCGTCCATCTTACGGGCGACCGCCTTCTCGTCCGGATCGATGAGGTAGGCAATTTCCACGTTTTTCTGGCCCAGCCAGCCGCCGATGTGGCTGCCGCCGCGGCCGTTCAGGCCAGCCACCGCGATACGGAGCCGATCATTCGCGCCGAGAACCTTGGCCTGTCCCTTAGTGCCGCAAACCAGTGCCGCGGCACCGGTGGCCAGTGAGGATTTGAGAAAACTGCGTCTTGTCGTTGTTATTTTGGTCATAAGTTTGTTCCTTTTTGTTACTTCACTTAGCCAATGGCCAGCATTGGTAGGGCGAAGCAAGCTTCCCACTCATCGGGTCACCAAGGAGCGTGTGCCTGCTGGCCCGGTTTGTCAACCATCCCAATTGTCCAAGAGAACGGCCTACCGGGCCTTCACATCGAACGCGAAGAGTAGTTCCTGGTCGCGCAGATACATCACACCTTGGGCTACGACCGGGTGCGTCCAGATTCGGCCGGATGACTTGCGAAGCTCCGTTTGGGGTTCGAGCTTGAATCGACCGTGCTCCTTCCAGCCGGCTGTGTTGGCGCCAGCCAACGCCACTGTCCCAGAACTTTCCCCAAGGCAATACAAACGTTTGTCGGCATAAAAGACACAACCCTTGCCGAGTTTCTTTGAATCCCAAACCACTTTGCCGCTCTTTAGGTTTTGGCAGGTCCAACCGCGGCCATCGGAGTAGCCGTAGAGGTGACCGTCGAGCAACAGCACACCGCCGTGGTGATTTTTCATGTTCTTGTTCGAGTAATCCTCGGTAACCTTGTTGGCGCTTCCAACGGTGATCTTCCGGCAGCCAGCACCGTAACCCGATGTAATGTAAATCTGGTTGCGATCGACAATCGGCGTGGGAATGACCGCCGTGCGCCCCGGCCAGGCATTACGCCACAAGACCGAACCGTCGCGGGCGGAAACACCGGCCAGGGTTTTCTGCGTAAGCTGAACGAACTGCCGTTGGCCGTTTAGTTCGACCGGCACCACCGAGGCATATTGTGCCCCATCTGTCCAATCGCCGCTGCGCCAAATAACCTT
>JAKUOU010000115.1 GCA_022451065.1 Pedosphaera sp.
CAGTAAACACTGCTTCCGGCCAAAACAGCTGAATGTTGTTTAACGCTTATCGGTGATCTGCTAGATTATGGCGCTCGTAAAGCCATGAAACTAATCATCACAACTATCGCAGCCGTTCTGTTGGTGGGGTGCGGAGAGTCGCAGCAAAAGACTACTCTTAGTCCCACTGAAGTGAAACTGATTGAACCCGAGGCTGAAACCGCTAAACCAGAACCGCCCGTAGCTGCGGCCACTCCGCCGGTGGAAGCACAACCCTCTGAGCCGGTTGCCGAAGTGCCAGCACAGCAACCATCTCCTCCAGCAGAATTAAAACCCACAGTACAAGCAGCCAAAGATATAAAACCAACGAATCCGGCAGCGGACAGAGCGCTACTTGATGCTGCAATGAATGGGAACATTGCATCCATCAAACAGCATCTTGATGCCGGTGCGAATGTAAGTACGAAGGATTTGAATGACTGGACTCCTTTGTATAACGCGGGAAAAAAAGAAATCGCCGAACTACTCATCTCCAGAGGTGCGGATGTAAATGCGACTGATAAGAGTGGCTGGACTCCCCTGCATGCGGCTGCCATGGGGGGAAAGGAAACCGTCGAACTTCTTATCGCCAACGGCGCGAATGTGAACGCAAGAGTTGCGTCTGGTTCCTACAAGGGAATGACACCGCTGGATTTGGCCTCCAAGACCGAAATTGCCGACCTGATCCGCAAACACGGCGGCGAAAGCGGCAATTAGAATTGAAAGCTGCTAGCTGACTAAGTCTTCCTATATCTGTCGAACGTGGCCAACTCCCTCGTCCCCTGAGGCATTTAACCGGCACGTCAATGACAGCAATCCAAAGGAAGGTGTCAGCAGATTTTTCGCTTGGCCAAGCGCTGGCTATTCCCTGACCCAATCTGGTGTACCGAACCAGTCGTGCATCTCCTTTGTGAACGGGGTGACGACTTCCCTAGGCTCGGGGATATGGCCACGGTCCTGGGTGGAAATCATCCAAGTGTCCAGCGCGGCTCGTAGACGCTTGAGGGCGGCCTGGTGGGCGGGGGTTTGGTTAGCAGCCAAGTTGCGGATTTCGTGCGGATCGGCCTGGGTATCGTAAAGCATCTCGTACGGGAACGGTTCCATTAGGTCGGCAGCGGGGCCGGTAAGTTTGCCTTGCGCATGCAGACGGCGCATGAGCGGCTTGACCAGGAAACATTTCTCCTTGTAACGATTAAGCGTGGGGAAGCCGGCGCCAGGAGTGTAGTTGCGAATGTAGTGATAGCGCTCATCGTGGACCGAGCGTAGACGCACCTCCGTCTCATCGATGCGATCCCGCGCGGCGAAGGCGTAGGTGCGTGCCGGCTCGGCGTTGGCCCCAAGAAACACGCGGCTCTGCATGCCGAACGGCTTGGGAACGCCGGCCATCCAGAGCGTGGTGGCGGAGAGATCAAGCAGGCTCAGCACCTGTTCGTCCACGCGACCGGCGCTGACCTGGCTTGGCCCGGGGAAGTTCTTGGGCCAGCGAATAATCATCGGCACGTGCAGGCCGCTGTCCCAGCACCAGTGGATGCCACGAGCATCGAGACGGCCGTTGTCGGCAAAGAAAATGACGATGGTGTTTTCACTGAGGCCATCCTTTCGGAGCTGGTCGAGAATCCATCCAATGCGCACGTCGGTGCCGGTGACGGAGTTGAGGTAGCGCGCCCATTCCTCGCGCGTGATTTTGTGGTCGGGATAATACGGCGGCGGCGTGACATTTTCCGGCGTGGCCACCTTGGGATGCCATTCCTCACCAACCCACTTCACGCGCGGTTTCTCGGCGGATTTGCGGTCGTAAATATCGTACTCCGCCTCGGGCATGTTGATCTGCGCGAAGAAGGGCTGCTTCTTTTTCAGGTCGGCCCAGTCCCTGCCCGCGTACACAGGACCTTCCTTGGCGAAATTCAAATCCAGTTTGCCCGTGCCCACCTCCCGCTCACCGATGTGGGTGATGTTCGCCGTATGATAGCCGGCGTCCAGCAGTAGATGCGTGATGGGCCGCACACCAGCCGGCAGCCGAAATCCATCCGAGCGATGGCTGCGCATGTGATGCATGTCCGTGGTGGTGGCATACCATCCGGTCATCAACGCCGACCGGCTCGGCGCGCACACTGGCGAGGTAGAATACACCTTCGTGTACCGAGTACCCTCGCGTGCGAGCCGATCGAGGTTGGGTGTGCTAACGTTCTTCTGTCCGTAGCAGGCGAGGTCGAGGGAGAAATTCTCGCCAACGATCCAGAGGATATTTGGCTTCTTGGCAGCATCGGCTTGGTTAAGGGCGCCCAAGCCAAGCAAAGCCAAGCCGACAAATCGAACTGATTTGGCCAAATTGTCTAATCGGTGAATCTTTAGAATGGGCTTCATTACACTGGCTAGCCACACCGTAACAGGAATCGTCACAGCAGTGAACGCCAAACGCGATTGGCCCAGTTGATTGCTTGGACTTGGGTCAAGGGTGGCATAAGTTTAGCACATGCTTTTCTGCAATTTCAGATTCTTTTGTCTGCTGTTTGGCTTGGTGGTTACTTTTACTCAAGTGCTTGGCCAAAACGCGAATTCACTGGATGACCTTCAGGTGTTGGAGGGGGATCAGCGGCAGTTGCTCTGGAACCATCTCACCTCTCAATGTGACCGATTGGATCGACAACGTGCCAAACGCCTCGCTAAGGCTCTCAAGTCACCGGCCGCGCTGAAGCAGCACTTGACCAAGCTTCGTGATGATTACCACAATATTTTGGGCTCCTTCCCCAAGAAACAGCCGCTTAATGCCAAGGTCACCGGCAAACTGGACGGTACCAGCTATCGCGTTGAGAAGGTTTTGTTCGAAAGTCTACCGAATCATCATGTCACCGCCCTGCTCTATCTGCCGGCAAATGGCGAAGGACCTTGGCCCGGGGTATTGTTTGCGTGCGGTCATTCGGCCAATGGCAAGGCGTATCCGCCGTATCAAACCGCCTGTGCGTTGCTTGCACAAAACGGGTTTGTGGTGTTGAGCTACGATCCGATCTCGCAGGGCGAACGGACACAACTGCCCAAGGCGGCTCGCTACGGCACCACCACCCATACGCTGCTCAACCATGGGGCACGGCTCACAGGGCGCAGCGTGGTTTGGTATTCCGCTTGGGACGGCATTCGGTCGATCGACTACCTCCTCTCACGGCCGGAAGTGGATCGCTCCAAGCCGGTCGGCATGACCGGCACCAGCGGGGGCGGCACCCAGACAACCTTCCTGATGGCGCTCGACGATCGAATCGGGCCTGCCGCGCCTTCCTGCTACACCATGCAGCGCACTGACAAGTTTCGGGGCGAAAGCGGTCCTTCCGACGGTTGCCAGCACCTGGCTGGCGAAGGGCTTCATGGAATCGACCACATCGATTACTCGCTGATGCGGTTCCCTCGACCCACGGCCATCCTCGCTGCGACCCAAGACTTTTTTGAAATCGATTCCACTCGCGAGACGGTGCGTGACGCGAAGGCAGTCTTTGGCGCGCTTGGCCAAGCGGACAGGTTCGCGTTCTTCGAGGCCGACACGACGCATGGCATGCATGTCGGACACCGGCAGGAAGCCACTCGCTGGATGCGCCAATGGCTTTACAACGATTCAAGCCCGGTCACAGAGCCGAAGGACATCCGACTGTTCACCGACGCCGAACTGCAGGTAACCCGCACGGGGCAGGTCCACAACGATTTCCCCGACGAAGCCAACGTCGCCGATATCAGCCTACGCCTGGCCAGCCGGTTGGAAACCAAGCGGCGACGTTTCTGGGCTGGCAACCCTGCCAAGGCGTTGGCGAAGGTGCGCAAATTGATCGGCCTGCCCGAGAACCTCCCGCAGACCAGGGTAAAGCGCGGTAGCCAAGCCCAAACCGATTGGGCGCGTATCGACAAATTCACGCTTCAGCGCGCCGGCGACATGCCAGTACCCGCCCTGCTCTTTCGGCCGCCCGGTAACACCAGCCAAGCACTTGATGTGGTCATTTATGCCGACGGCCGCGGCATGCGGAGCGCCGCCCACGCTAACGGCCCGATCCAGAAATTGGTGAACGAGTCGACAGCGGTGTTTGCCGTGGATTTACGCGGTCTAGGCGAGACGCGTGACCAGGGTAGCAACGCGAAATACCACAGCCACTCGCACCGGGTCGGCAACGTGGCCACACACATTGGACAACCGCTGCTTGGCCAACGCGTCCGCGATTTGTTGGCGGTCGTCGACTACCTCAATGAAGTCGGCAGCGAACGTGTTCGTAGTATTCGCTTGATCGGCGTCGGTTCGGCCGGGCCGGTGGCACTGCACGCCGCGGCGTTGGATGCGCAGATCAGCAAGGTCGAGCTACGCAACCCGGCGCTGAACAGCTGGGTGAGCGACGTCGTGGCTCAGCCTCTCCACCGCGAGATGGTCGACCACGTGGTGCCCGGCGCCCTCACCTGGTACGATCTCCCGGACCTCGCCCACCAACTAGGCGCCCGGCTTAGAATTCGATGAACTTAGGGGTGATTTTGCCGTCGTCGATGGTTAGGCGAACCATGCTTGGCCGATAATCCCCGCGCGGCTGCGTCACCGAGCCGGGATTGAGGAACAGGACACCGCCGAGAGTCTCGCAGAATGGCTGGTGCGTGTGCCCAAATATAACGACGTCCGGCTGGACATGTTTGAGCCGCTCACGTAGCGGTGCCTGGAGCCGGTGCGGATCGACGATGTGCTGCACGAGAAATTTTTTGCCGCCGACTGTAGCCACCGCTGTCTCGTCGAGCGGCATGTCACCGTCGGTGTTGCCCAGCACGGCGGTCGTGGGCGCGATGGCTTCCATCTCGAGCACAAGCTTGTACGGGCCAATGTCCCCGGCGTGGATGATGGCATCGACACCGACCAGCGACTCGGTGATGTGCAATGGCCAATCGCCGTGATTATCCGACAGGATCCCGACGGTCGTCATGCAGCTTCAGGCGCTGGCTCGGATGGAGTTTCGATCTCCTCCTCGTCTTCGGTTTCGGCCTCCGGCTCAGTGGCATCGAGCGCCTCGCTCCACTTCATCGCCCCGGCAAAGAGACCGGTGAACAGCCCGGCGCTGAACAAGGTTTTTAGGCCGAACCACCATGTCGGCGCAAAACCAGGCAGGCCGACCGTCAGCGCCTGCACCCAGCCGGCGATCGTCTTGGCGTAACCGGGAACGGTAAGCCACGAGACCGTGTTGCTGACGAGGTAAAACAGCAACGCGCCGAGCAGCGTGCCAAGGAACACCCGCCCGTAGCTGCGGCGCCGGGCCAGCCACTTGGCCAGAACGACGAACAGCGCGAGGATCATCCAGTTCGAGATCAACTCGGGAACCATCACCGGCTCGGCGTAGTGAAACTGGTTGAGCAGGATATCGGTGACGATGATGGTGGACATCGGCAGCACCCAGCCCATCCAGCCGGACAGCCAGAAGGCCGCACAAAACAGCAGCGCGTGCGCGGCGCTGAAATTCTCGGGCAGCATGCCGGGCCAGCGGCTCGCTGCAAAGACGAGCATTAATAAAAGCGGTAGCCAGGTCTTGCGATCCACGTCCGGATGCTACCCAAGTACTCGGACAATCGCAATCAAGCTGCTTGTCCAGGTATTTGACCAAGTGTAGGCTATTCCCCGGTATGAGTGACAGCGCACCTCCTGTGATTTCGCCCGGGCCAAGTCCGGTTTCGGCCAGAAAAAGCCGTAGCTGGATGTGGATTTCCCTGTGCTCATTGGGCTGCCTCCTGCTGGGCGGTTTCCTGATCGTTTTGATGTTCGTCGGCGCTGCTGGCATATCGATGTCGACCGACGGCGGCTCCAGCTATGATGAAGTCATCCTCCGGAACAACCACAGCGATAACAAGATCGCGGTGATCGACCTCTCCGGATTGATAGCCAGCTTCAGCGTTGATGCCAGCGGACATAACATGATCGAGTCTCTCCGTCGCCAATTCGAATGGGCGAACAATGACGACGACGTGAGGGCGATTCTATTTCGCATCAACTCGCCTGGTGGCGAAGTGTTGGCATCGGATAAGATAGCGGACATCGTTCGCGAGAGCGAAAAACCGGTGATCTCCGTGATGGGCGCGCTAGCGGCAAGCGGCGGATATTACGTGGCCGCGCCTAGCGATTGGATCGTTGCCCACGAACTGACTATCACCGGTAGCATCGGCGTGATCATGTCCGGCTACAGCATACGCAACCTGATGGATAAAGTCGGCGTGCAGCCGATCGTGTTCAAAAGCGGCAAACACAAGGATATGCTCAGTTTGGGGAAACGCGAAGAGGATATTACGCCGGAGGAACGAAAGATCGTGCAGGATATGATCGACGAAACGTTTGAGCGTTTCAAAAAAATCGTCCACGAGGGACGTGACATGGACAACCGAGATACAGAGGAAGGCGAGTCGCTTGAGGAGGGTTGGGAATCGTTCGCCGATGGCCGAATCCTCTCCGGCAACATGGCACTGGCTCAGGGTTTTGTCGACGAACTCGGCGATCTTGACACTGGTTATGAGCGAGCGCTCAGTTTAGAGGGTATTTCAGACGCAAACCTGACCCAATATCGTCAACCGATGAATCTGGCCAATCTTTTTAGCCTATTCGGCAAGAGCAAGGCCAAGGAGATCAAGATCGACCTTGGCGTGGATATCCCCAAGCTCAAGGCCGGCCGGCTCTACTTCCTCTCACCGACCCTGCTGTATTGAACGGCGCAGCACTTGGCCAAACACGGCCTCAAAAGAGACAGAAACCGGCCAAGCGGCCGGCTTCTGTTGTCCGGGTCGACGGGTTGCTACAATATCTACTTCCTCCGTCTCGGTTGAGGCCGCGTTGAAGGCGGATCCTCAGCTGGCAATCTATAACGGTTGCGGAGCTGCTGCAACTCGTTCTCGAGCCTCGCCTGTGTCCCGGCGTATTCCGTGCGGCCGTAGAGGCTCTGCAACTCGTTCGGGTCAGCGGTGAGGTCGAACAGCTCCCACTCCTTGTTCTCGTAAAAGTTGATCAGTTTGTAATTGCCATCGGTCACGCCGTAATGGCGGGCCACGCTGTGCGCACCGGGAAACTCGTAGTAGTGGTAGTAGAACGCCTTTCGCCAATCATCAGGGGTCTCGCCCTTAAACAACGACACAAGGCTTCGGCCCTGCATGTCGCCCGGGATGTCCGCACCTGCGATTTCGAGGAACGTCTCGGCAAAATCGAGGTTCGACACGATGTCGTTGTTGATGCTGCCGGCCTCGATCACGCCCGGCCAACGCACGATAAACGGCATCACGAGCGACTCCTCGTACATCCAACGCTTATCGTACCAGCCATGCTCGCCGAGGTACCAGCCCTGGTCGGACGAATAAATGACAACCGTGTTTTCGGCGAGGCCAGTGTCGTCGAGGTACTTGAGCACGCGGCCGATGTTGTCGTCCACCGACTGCACGCAGCGCAAATAATCCTTTATGTAACGCTGATACATCCACTTAATCCTCGCCTTGCCCGCCAGGTTGGCCTTGCGGAATGCCTCGTTCTTCGGGCCGTAGGCGGCGTCCCAAACTTTCTTTTGTTCCGGTGTCAGGTTGTTCGGGCCGGCGTTGAGCTTGAGATCGTTTTCAGAAAGATGACGCGCAACAGTCATCGCCTGGTTACTGGCGGCTGAAGTGCGACCGGAGTAGTCGTCCCACAGTGTCTCCGGCTCAGGGATTTCCACATCGTCGAACGTGTTAAGATGCGCCGGGCCAGGTTGCCAATTGCGGTGCGGCGCCTTGTGCTGGAGCATTAGCATGAACGGCTTGTCGCCATCACGATCATTCTTCAGCCACGCAAGCGCCTTGTCTGTGACAATATCGGTCGTGTAACCGACATTTTTCTCGACGACCACTTCGCCCGCGTCATTGGTCGTGCGCATTGGCGGATTGTAATACGGCCCCTGCCCGATCAGGACGTCGAAGTAATCGAAGCCGGTTGGCACGCTCTTGAGGTGCCACTTGCCGACCATCGCCGTCTCGTAGCCCACCTTGCGCAGCAGCTTAGGAAACGTCTGCTGCGAGCCGTCGAACGGCGTGCGGCCGTTCCGAAAAAAACCGTTCAAGTGGCTGTACTTGCCGGTGAGGATCACCGCGCGGCTTGGCCCGCAGATCGAGTTGGTGACGTAACACTTGCGGAAGCGCATACCCTCCTGCGCGATGCGATCCATATGCGGTGTCCTGTTGATGCGCGAGCCATACGCGCTGATCGCCCGCGCTGAGTGGTCGTCAGTGAAAATGAAGAGGACATTCGGCCGCTTGGCCGCCTCGGCCTCGGGCGTCGCCACCAGGCCGTTAGCCTAGGGAAGCACAACCAGAGGCTCGGTTTTTTGTACGTTGCGTTTCATAACGAAATCGTCCACCGTGTCCGACGGTTGGTCAA
>JAKUOU010000116.1 GCA_022451065.1 Pedosphaera sp.
ATGCGGCCTAGCTGGTCGCGACCGAGGTGGTCGGTGCCAAGTGCGTATTTGCCGCCGGGCGACTGAAGTTTATCCTCAAGCACTGTATTTGTGTAGTAATCTCCCTCAAGAAAAAACGGTCCGATAAACGACAGTCCGGCGAGCAGCAGGATGAAAATTCCGCCGACGATGGCCATCTTGTTTTTGCGTAGCCGGTACCACGCGCCGACCCACAACGACTCGCCCTTCTCGACGGTGTCGGGTACGCCTGGTTTGGTGGGGGCGTCGGTCATCGGTCAGTCAAACTTGAGCTTCGGGTTGAGCACGACCTGCAGGATGTCGACGATGAGGTTGAGCACGATGATCAGCGTTGCGTAAAACATCACCACGCCAAGCACGAGCGTGTAATCGCGGTTGAACGCGCTTTTGACGAAGTCCTGGCCAAGTCCTGGGATGTTGAAAATCGTCTCGATCACGAACGACCCGGCTATCAACCCGGCGATTGCCGGCCCCATGAAACTGATCACCGGCAGCAGACCGCCGCGCAGCGCGTGCTTGAGGATGACCTGTAGGCCAGAAGCGCCCTTGGCCTTGGCCGTGCGAATGTAATCCTGCGTGAGGATGTCGAGCATGCCACCGCGCGTGAGCCGCGAAATGTACGCGGCATAAAAGAAGCCCAGTGTCAGCGATGGCAGCACCATGTCGCTCGCAAAAAACTGATCGCCGTCAAACCCGCCCCAGCCGGTGGCCGGGAACCACTCGAGTTGTAGAGAGAAAACCAGTATCAGCAGTGGCCCCATCACGAAGGTCGGCAGACAGATGCCGATCATGGCTAGCGACGAGGGAATGTAGTCGATGTACGTGTTTGGCCGCAGAGAAGCGATGACCCCGAACAAAATGCCCAGGCCAAGCGCGATGCACATCGCAAAGAAGCCGAGTTTGGCCGACACGGGAAACTTCTGGCTGATGATTTCGCCGACGGTGCGGTTCGGGTACTTGAACGACTGCAGGGTGGGTAGGTGGGTGATGTACTGGATGAATTGCTTGTGCAGTGGTTGGTCGAGGTTGAACTGCTTGTTCAACAGTTCGCGAACCTCGGCGGTCACCTGTTTGTCCTCATCAAACGGTCCGCCCGGGGCCAGGCGGCACATGAAAAACGTCATCGCCGCCACACAGAGCAACACTGGGATGGTCTCGAGGATTCGGCGGAGGATGAACTTGAGCATCAGGTCAGCGCTTGGCCAAGCGGCGGAAGGCGGTGCTCACTGGGCCGCCTTCACCTCGAGGTCAAGATGTTTCCACGGATGGTGGTCGAGCACGTTGGCATGCCAATTCTTGACGGCGGGATTGAGCGCGTACACACGGGTGTAAATATAGATCGGCAGGATCGGCAGCTCGTCCATCAGGATTTCCTCCGCCTGTTGGAACAATTCCAGTCGGGCTTCTGGATCCTGCGTGACAGCTGCCTTGCGGATCAGTGCGTCATAATCGTCCCGAGCCCAGCCGGTTTGGTTTTGCTGACTCCACGAGGTCCACATGTCGAGGAACGTGTTCGGGTCGGGATAGTCGCCGGTCCAGCCGGCGCGGCTAATCTGGTAGTCCATCTCCCGCTGGCGATCGAGGTACACTTTCCATTCCTGGTTCTCCAGCGTGATGTTGATGTTCAGGTTTTTTTTCCACATCTGCTGAATGGCCTCAGCAATGATCCGATGTCCCTCGGTCGTGTTGTAAAGGAGTTCGAGTGAAGGAAAGCCCTTGCCGTCCGGATAGCCGGCCTCGGCGAGCAGTTGCCTGGCTTTCTCGACGTTTTCCTCGATCCGTGCCCGCGCCGTGTAGCCGGCGACACCCGGTGGGGTGAAAAACAGCGCCGGCATCTGTTCTCCCTTGGTCACATTTTTAGTGATGCTGCCACGATCAAGCGCCATCGCCAGAGCCTTGCGAACGCGCACGTCATCACACGGTTTCTTCGTGACGTTGAACCGGTAAAAGTAGGAGGCCAAATGCGGCTTGATACGCAACTCGTCAGGGTGTTCCTTTTTGTAAGTGGCGATCTTGTCGATGTGCAGGCTGTATATGTTGTGCAGTTGGCCGCCGCGAAAGGCGTTTTCCTGCGTGGTCTCTAGTTCAATGGGATAGAAGTGGATCTCGTCGAGCTTGGTCGTTTCGGCATCCCAGTAATCGTGGTTTTTCTCCACGACAATCTTCCGGCCAAGCCTCCATGATTTCAACCTGAAGGCGCCATTGCTGACGAAATTCTCCGGCTTGGTCCAGCCGCTGCCGCGCCGGGTCAGTCCATCGTGTTTCACAACCGTGGCAATATGCACCGGAAACCAGGTGTAATGATTGAGCAGTGAGAGGAAGTAGGGGGTGGGGGAGTTGAGTGTGATCTCCAGCGTTCGCTCGTCGATCGCCTTGGCACCGACCTGCGAGAAATCCTTGAGTTTGCCGGTGCTGTAATCCTCAGCACCTTTCATCACGAACAACATGTAGGCGTACTTGGAGGCCAGTGCCGGTGTGAGGATGCGCTTGAACGACTGCACAAAGTCATTCGCCGTGACCGGGTCACCGTTCGTCCACTTTGCATTTTCTCGCAGGTGAAATGTGTACACCGTGCCGTCATCGGAAACCTTCCACCTCTCCGCCGTGCCTGGCACGGGGTGCAAATCAACCGGGTCTTCCGCAACTAATCCCTCCGTCAACGCAACGATGATATGATGCTCCGGCACACCGGTGACCACGTGCGGATCGATATCCTCCGGCTCGGTGCCAACTGTAATGTTCAACACCTTGTTATGTGCGCCTTGATCGACCGGCTTGGCACCGGGCCCGCAACCAATCAGGACGCTGGTCAACAAGCCAAGCGCACCACAGGCGATGATTCGATTTGTCATTGCAGAAAAATGAACGTTCAACAGGCAGTAAAGGTCAAGAGTACGGCCAGACGAAACGCCGGACAGCTTTGCCGCTTGGCCAAGCGAAAGTCAACGTTCCGCCGTATGCCTCCCTCTCCATTGCGCGTTGTTGAAAAAAATAGTCGATCAGGTAAAAATCGTTCTCGAGCACTTTCCAAGCTTTATGGGCACCGCACTTAACGAATTTCAAATAAAGGAGGCTTTGGCCAAACTGCCCGGTTGGGCGTCTGGCGACGACTCGATCAGCAAGACTTTCCGTTTCACCAGTTTCCCCGAGGCCATCGGCTTTATCGCTGAAATGGCTTTTGCATGTGAGAAAGCTAATCATCACCCGGAGTTGTCCAATGTTTACAGCACCGTCACCATTCGTCTCTGCACTCACGATGCCGGGAATAAAGTGACTCTAAAAGATGTCGATTTGGCGGGTGAGATCGAAAAACTGGCCAAAAAAAGAGACTATCAGGCAACAATTTAAGTTGATTTTGTCACTTGTTTAGGGCAAAAAAGGGCTTTGCGACAGCAATTAGGCAGGCATGTTCAATAAAATTGAAGAAAGTTGCGAAAAAGGGGTTGACTCCCCGGGGTGCATCTGCCAGATTGGCCGCGCATACGGAAACCATTCCAATAAAAATGAGAACTAAAGCACTAATACTATCAGCATTTGTCGGCGCGTTGGGAATCGCTGGAGCTTCGGCTCAGGTGTATTCTGTCAATGCGGTGGGTTACGTCAACAAGAGCATCCCGCAGGGTTTCTCGATTGTTGCCAATCCCCTTAATAACGGTGATAACAAAGTTTCTGACGTTTTTGGAGCCAACCCTGGTTCACTGACCGTCTATACTTTTGGTGACGCCGGCTTCTCCATCAACTCCTTCGACACTGACTTTGAAGAGTGGGATAATGGCGATGCCACGGTCGCACCGGGTGAAGGTTTCTTCGTCCTGAACAGTGGCGATGCAGCCGTGAACATCACATTCGTGGGCGAAGTCCCTCAGGGTGATCTCAGCAATGCGCTGCCGCAGGGTTTCTCCATTCGGAGTTCCCAGGTTCCGCAGGCTGGTGAGCTACAGGGCGATCTCGGTTTCCCGGTTAGCGGTGCTCCGACTATTTATCAGTTCGCCGACGGGGCATACAAGATTAGCTCATATGATGCCGATTTTGAAGAGTGGGATTCTGTCCCCTCAGTCGGTGTTGCAGAAGGTTTCTGGGTACTAAACGCGAGCGCAGGCAGCTGGGATCGTTCGTTCAGTACTTCTGAATAATCCGTTTAATAATTTCTGGTACACTAACCAAACCAAGAGAAAAAAATGAAAAAATTAGCACTATTATTCGCATGCACGGTGATTGCTGTCTCAGTGATCGCGCAAGGTACGGTCAACTTCACAAACTTGAAGCCGTCAAAGCAGATCATCAACGATGCTGATGGCAACAAACTTGAAGGTGGTTTTGCTCAGTTGTATGCTGGTTCAACTGCCGACAGCCTGAATGCAGTGGGCAGCCCAGTTGCTTTCTACGATGGCAAAAAGGCTGGTTACTTCAGTGGTGGTTCTGTTGATGTTGGATTCAACGGCGCTGGCTTCTTTCAGGTAAAAGCTTGGTCAGGTGCTGACACCTTTGAAGCGGCCCTCGTTAGTGGTTCATCTAACGTATTCGGCCTGACCCCTGGCGATTCGACCGCGAGCCCTCCGGGTTTGCCGGCTGACTTGGCTGGTTTGGAAGCTTTCAGCCTCACGGTGATTCCCGAGCCGGGCACCATCGCGTTGGCTGTGTTGGGACTGGCGGCATTCTTTGTTCGCCGTCGCAAATAATTAGTTGGTGTGTTCTCATTAAGCCGCCCGAAAGGGCGGCTTTTTTTTGTGCCTATTGCATTTTTCCCATTGCTCAATTAATAAAAAATCAGTTGAGAATGGTGTCTCCAATGCTGAGGTAGTCTTCAAAAACCTGATCCGCCCCAGCTTGACCAAGCGCCTCTGCGTCAAAGGTGTTCGTAATCCCTAAAACCGTCATTCCGGCCGCCTTGCCCGCGAGAACACCGGATACGGTGTCCTCAATCACACAGCACTTGTTTCGTGCAACACCAAGACGCTTGGCTGCCAACAGAAAGACATCCGGCTCCGGTTTGGAATTTGCCACATCTTCTGAACTGGCTGTGCAACAAAAATAACGTCTTAAGTCATGCATTGTCAGTACTTCATCAATAATGCGATGGACAGAGCCGGAAGCAATGGCAAGAGGAAGACGCCTGGCCAGGCGTTGCACTAGATTTGGAATACCATCAAAGACCGGTTGTTTGTCACGGAGAAGTTGGATCAGTCGATCTTCCTTGAGTACGGTTAGTTCCTCAATCGATTGTATGGGTTGGTGCTTGTCGATGAATGCCTCCCAAACCGCACGATCTGTTTTGCCATAAAATTCGGAAAAGCGGATTCCGTGATTCTCGCCGTGCCCCATTTCCCGCCATAATTGCTGAAAAGACAACTGGTGGATCGGCTCGCTGTCAACGATCACGCCGTCCATGTCGAAAATAACCGCATCGAAGCGACTCATTTTATCCCCTCTGGATGAGCTTGTTTCAATACCCAAGCGCTTGGTTTCGCAGTTTCTTGAGTACCTTCATGCTGCTGTTTGGATCTCGGCCAAACTGGTCGTGCAGCCTTTTGTATTCTCGGTAAAGTAGATCGTAGGTTTTCTTGCGTCTAGCGTTCGGCCGGTAAATTTTCCGCCGTACTCGCGCCATTTTTTTGGCTGCTTGGCCAATGTCACTGTAAACGCCGGCTGCCACCGCCCCATACATCGCGGCCCCTAGTGCGCTGGCTTGCTCACTGGCAGCAATTCTGATTGGCCTCCCTGTGACATCGGAATAAATCTGGAGCATCAGTGGATTCTTTATCGCCAACCCGCCACACGCATAAAGTTCATTGATATCCACTCCTTGCGACGTAAAAGCCTCGATGATCTGTCGCGTCCCGAATGCCGTCGCCTCGAGCAATGCCCGGTAAATCTCATGCGGCCGGGTGGCCAAGGTTTGCCCAACCAGCAAACCACTTAAGTCGGCATCGACCAGCACTGAGCGGTTTCCGTTCCACCAATCCAGTGCGAGTAGTCCACTCTCGGCCGGCTTCAGCCTGGCTGCTTGTGACTCAAGGTATTGGTAAATGTCCTGCTTGGCCTTCTTCGCCGCTTGGCCGATCTCGGTGGGGATGCCGTTTTGCACGTACCACGCAAACACATCACCCACGCCAGATTGGCCCGCCTCGTAGCCCCAAAAACCGGGAATCACACCATCCTGCACTACTCCACAAATGCCCTCTACCGGTTTTTCGCGCTTGGCCGCGAGTAGATGGCAGGTGCTGGTGCCCATGATCATCACGAGTTTGCCGGCATCGGTGACTGTGCAGGCGGGTACGGCGGCGTGTGCGTCGATATTGGCTGCGGCGACCGGTGTGCCGGCGCGGAGCCCCATCGCCTTGGCCATGGTGTGCGTGAGTTCGCCCGCCTTGCTACCGAGCGCGATGATTTCGCTTTCCAGCTTGTTGGCCACGACGTTGGCCAGCTTGGCATTCAGTGTCTTGAAAAACACCTTTCCGGGATAGGTCCAACCACCACGCTTGGCCCGGTTCACACGCATGGCCTTGAAGCCGGCAGCGGAAAGGCTGCGTTTTTCCATGCCGGTGAGCTGCCACACGAGCCAGTCTCCAGCCTCGACGAAGCGTTCGGCGGCATCGTAGACCCCAGGCGCCTCGCGCACGGTCTCGAGCATCTTGGCAAAGAACCACTCACTCGAGTATTTGCCTCCATAGGCAGTTATGAAATCCTCTTTCCGCCGCGATCCGACCTTGTTGATTCGGTTGGCTTCCGGCTGGGCGGCGTGATGTTTCCACAGTTTCACCCAAGCGTGAGAATTGTTGCGCCACTTTTTCAATGAGCAAAGCGGCGTGCCATCGGCAAGCGTCGGGAGCATTGTGCAACTGGTGAAATCGACTCCGATGCCAAGCACTTGTTCCGGTTTGGCCTTGGCTCGGCGCATCACTTGGGGCACAGCCTTGTGCAACACCTCGATGTAGTCGGCCGGGTCCTGGAGTGCTGTGAGGGGCTTGAGCCGCTTCTTGCTGCCGGGCAGCGACTCCTCGATCACGGCGCTTTTGTAATTATGATCGGCCCATGCTACTTCCTCGCCAGTGCGAGTATTCACCAGTAGCGCTCGGCCGGAGAGGGTCCCGAAATCAATGCCCAGCACGTAGTGCTCTATTTTTTTTCCGGGTTTCACGGCCGCGGATTCTGGCAAAGTCGCTCTGTTGAGACAAGCGGTGAGCTTGGCCAAGCGCACTTGAAACTGGCCAAACGGGGGAGCGGCTGGTATTTCGGTCCGCATATGTTTGGCGAAATCAGGAATCAGCAGGGGGAAAAGCTCGACTACACTGTACACTCAGGCGAAGCGCGTTCGGACTTCATTGTCATTATTGGCCATGGCGTGACCGGCAACAAGGACCGGCCGTTTGTCGTGGCACTGGGTGATGGCCTTGGCGCCACCGGCATCCCGACGCTCCGCATGTCTTTCGCAGGCAACGGCGACTCTGAGGGGAAGTTTGGCGATTGCACCATTTCCAAGGAGACCGAGGACTTAGGCAGCGTCATCGACGTGGTGGGTGACCGAAAGATTTGTTACATCGGACACAGTATGGGCGGTGCCGTGGGGGTCAGGCGGGCCAGCACCGATTCGCGTATCAATGCGTTGGTGTCATTGGCCGGTATGGTGCACACGGAGGAGTTTGCCAAGCGCGAGTTCGGAGAGGAGACACCGGACGCCGGTTTCATGTGGGAGGAGGAAAGCTGCCCGCTCTCCAGCACCTACATGAATGACATGGCGGCGATTCATTCTGTCGCAGATCTCGGTGCGCAAATCAGCGTGCCGTGGCTACTGGTGCATGGCACGGAGGACGACGTGGTGCCGATCGGCGACTCACGCGACATCATCGCCAAGGCCATGAACTCACCGGAGTTTTTTGAGATTCCCGGGGCCGACCACGTGTTCAGCGACGACGCGCTCCAAGTGATAGTCAACAAGGTGGTTGACTGGGTGAAAACCCAGGCAGACTGACCTTAAACTCTTACCTCTTCGGCGCCAAAAGGGATGGGAGGGCAAATAGAACCGCGGCCAGGGCGGCTGTATAGGCGGCTGCGGATAGCCAACCGAAATCCTGTACCGGGGGGAAACTGATCCAGAGCAGCGATACCGAAAAACCGATCAGGATCAGACTGGTGCACAGGATAGCCGGTCCCTTGGACTCGAGCGACTCGACCAGCGCTTTGGCTGGTTCAATACCCTGCTTTTTCAGTTGAACCCAATGGGTCACGAGATGAAC
>JAKUOU010000117.1 GCA_022451065.1 Pedosphaera sp.
GGGTCGTAAGCTCCATAGGAGCCTTGCAGGTTCAGTGCGGCCAACCGCGGCTGATAATTAGAGATTCGGACACCGAGGTTGTTCTCTAGCGCGATCTGGATGCACTGCTCAAGGGTGACCGGGCCGCTGGGAATCTCAGCTGCATTGGCCGTGGCCAATCCCAGGGCGGCCGATACTCCCAAAATAAATTTTTTCAAGGACATCAGAAGGCGAGGGTGCGTTATCTGCCTTCGTTCGTCAATCAGGAGAAAGTTAAGGTTTTGCATCAAATAGAGTTGTATAGCCGTTTTAACCGGCCAGTTTCATACGCCCTGACGTCGGTCAGGGTTTCAGGATTCGGTAAAAAAGCTCCCCGCCCTCGGGGGCGGTCTCGTCAATGAACACGTTGACCGGCGGGGTGGCCTGCAGCGGCCCGGAGAGGGTTTCGAACGCTAGGCCAAGCGCGGTGGCCCGCTGCACACGGTATGATTTATCCGCCACGCTGTGCCAGCGGATCTCAGGGCCATGCACTGTTTGCCGGCTCGTCGGCAGGATGGCGAACACCGAATCGGGGTCGTCCGGGTTGGTCCCGGCGGCGAGTTCGTCGTCGTCACTCGCGCCGTCGCCGTCCGCGTCGTCCGCGTCGAGGGCAAGCTCCACGATGTCAAACTTGTGGTCGTCGGTGTTCATGTGATGCATCAGCAACACGGCAGGCCGGAGGCCTTTTCGCTTGGCCAAGCCGCGGTCAATAATAACTTTAATCGGCTCGTTGGCGTTGTGCATCACCGTGCCATCTATGCCAAGTGCCGAGCGGACCACCGGCTGGGTCACGTCGTAACGGATCACTTGGGTGCGATCGATTTCGGGGTAGCCGTACTGCTCGGCGCCGAGATTAAGAAGGCGAAATTCAAAGTCAGTTTTCTTTTCGTTGAGCCCGAGCATGCGCGCCGGGACTGGTAGCACCATCACGCTGTTGTTGAACGGCACCGTGTCGTATTTTTCCGGGGAAAAAACGTTGAGATAACCGGCATCGGCTATGCCACGCTCCCATCGTGGCACGCGGATGAGGATGGAGAGAAATACATCGTCTGCATAGGTGGATACGGTGAGGTCATCTTTGAGCAGTCCGCCGTTGCTGCAACTGGCCAGCTCGTAGTTAATCCGGCCGTCAAAGTCGGTGTCGATCTGCAGATGCGGGTCGTAGAGGAACGAGTGCGGATTCGTCCACGGCCCGGCGTTGGCGATGCCGAAGTAAAGCGTTGTATCGGCCACCGAGCCGGCCTGCGGATAGTCCGATGCTACGCCAAATGCTAGCACATCGGCGGCGATGTCCGCCGGGTCGGTAAGCAAATTGTTGCGGGCACTGACACCGGCCAGCTCGAATACCGACACCAGCGGCTTGAGATGCGCCGAGTCGCCCTCAAGCGAAAGCTCAAGTGACACAAGGTCCCGGGCCGGCAGGCCAAGCCGCGTCACCGTGGTTTTCCTAGTAGCGCCGGCGCGGACAAGCGCGTGGTATGGCACGCGCAGTTTTTCGGTGTCGTTGGCCAGCACGATTTTGCCGCTGACCTCGTACACCCAGCTTCGTGCACGGTCATTGAGCAGGGACGGGGTCAGCGGGTCGCCGGTGCGGTCGAACTGGGCCGGGTCGGCGCTGAAGCGTACCGGCACCAGCTCGTGCGACTTGGCCGCAATGGTGATTTTGTTCACCGGAAGCGTGATATCAAAGCCGGTTTCCTCGACGGTTTCCTCGACGGACAGGTCGAACTTGACCTCCGAGTCGCCGTGGTTTGTCACCCGAATTTGCCGTGTCTCATCCCACGGCTTGACCAGGGCCAGCGCGCCAAGCGATAGGGTGGTCAACCCTTTGGAATCCTCTGCCTGCGCCGTCACGGTGGTGTTCACCGCCTGTGCCACGTCGAGAAATCCGGCCCCAGCGAGCGACTCGGGGTAGACGGTGCCGTTTTTGTGCAGCATCGGATTGGCGGTATTGAGCAGCAGTGCCTTGATCTCGATTGCGCCCCAGCCGGGATGCGCCTGCTTGGCCAGGGCCGCCGCCCCGGAGACGTGCGGTACTGCCAGAGAGGTGCCGTTGAACCACGCACCGCCAGTGCCGGTGCCCATCCGGGCCGATTGAATCAACTCGCCCGGCGCGGTAATCTCAGGCTTGAGCAGGCTATACGGTGACGACGGCCCACGGGCACTGTGCGCCGCCATGCGTGGCACAGTGCCGTCGAGCTTTGCCGAACCAACAGCGATCACGGAATGCTCCACACCCGGTGCGGCGACTAGATAGAAATTATTGTTGTTTGAATTGCCGGCTCCCGAGACGACCACGCTGCCCAACCGTGTGAGGTTGATGAACACCTCGGCCTCGGCTTCATGTTTTTCCTCGAGGCCTAGCGTGGTCCCGAGTGAGAGGTTGACCACGTCCATGCGGTCGGCGAAGTCGTTGTCAGCGTTGGGGTCAGCGCACCACTCCAGCGCATCCAGAACGAGGTTCGTTGAGTTAGGCGCGTTGTCACCGAAAATTTTCAGCGCGAATAACTTTGCTTTGGGGGCCACGCCTGGTCCAAGCAGGAACTCAGAATAATCGAGCCCGGCAAAGTAGTCTCCATCGTAAGGACGCCCCTTTTTTGTCACGCCGACACCAGCGACGATGCCGGCTACATGGGTCCCGTGGCCGTAGCCGGAACGGTCCAACGGGTCGCCGTCCGGCAACGGCACGTCATCCTCTCCGGAATAATCCTTGCCGGCGAAATCCCAGCCATCGACCTTGTCGGTAGGAAACGAGCCCTCCTCCACTTTCGTGGCGTCGTTGGATTGATAGGCCTTCTCCGTGCCGGCTCCCCCAAACATGGCGTGCGTGTAGTCCAGCCCGGTATCGATCACTGCGATTCGCATGCCCTTCCCATCGTAGCCGGTGGTTCGCGTTCCCCAAGCCGCCTTTGCGCCGATGGCCGGCACGCTTCGCGCGGTGAGTGGCTCGTACACCCGCAGCCGCTCGACCCGTTTCACGCCGGCCTGTTTGGCCAGGGCAGCCATCGATTCGGGGGCAACACGAACCCGCAGGGCGTTGACCAGTCGGGAGTAGCGCCGGGTCACCCGGGCACCGTCGGCCTCGATTCGTTTGGCCAAAGTACCCTGCTCGTTGGACAGGCGTTTGGCTTGACGTTTCACTGCTTGACCAAGTGTAGCGTCATCGAGGCCGGCCTGTTTTTGATCGAGATAAAACGGAACCAACGCCTGGCTCTCAAGCTGCACCAACACCGGCAATGCCAGCGGCGGCTCGATCGCCTTGGCCAAGGGCAGGCCTGCTATGAGCCACAGCAGGTTAATGCGAAGCAAAACAGGCGATTGCATGGAACGACTCATGGGGCTGATCTTGGCGCTTGGTCAGGCGATGGCAGCAGACGCCGCATCCTGTGTGAGCGTTTGTGTCTTGGCAAGTTCGTGGCCGGGCAGCGACGAAATTGGTGTCAAACTTCAAGGCGGACTTGCATCCGGTTTTTCGGCTCTCTATCTTGCCGCGACCGGTTACCGGCACTGATGCGAGCCGATCACTTGAAGACCCCGTTTCACCTCCCGACTCCGCGCCCCACGTGCGGCGATTGACTTGATGCCCGAGCCTGAGATCACTCCGGAAGTCATCGAGGAACATGGCATCACTTCGGAGGAATACGATCGCATCCTCGAGATTCTCGGCCGCGAACCCAACCTGACCGAGCTGGGTATTTTCTCCGTGATGTGGAGCGAGCATTGCTCCTATAAAAACACACGGGCATTGCTCAAGACCTTTCCCACACGGTCGCCAAAGGTCATCGTCGCTGCCGGTGAGGAAAACGCTGGCGTGATCGACATGGGCGATGGGCTTGGCGTGGCGTTCAAGATCGAGTCGCACAATCACCCCAGCGCGGTCGAGCCGTTTCAGGGTGCGGCAACCGGCGTGGGCGGCATCATCCGCGACATTTTCACCATGGGCGCAAGGCCGATCGCCTGCATGAACTCGCTGCGGTTCGGTAGCCTCGAGTCGCCGACCGTGAGGCGGCTGTTCCGCGGGGTGGTGGCCGGCATCGCCCATTATGGCAACTGCATTGGCCTGCCGACGGTTGCCGGGGAGGTTTACTTTGACCCGTCGTACGAGGGCAATCCGCTAGTTAACGCCTTCAGCCTTGGTGTGTTACGGCACAGCCAGGTGGCCCGTGGTGCGGCCAAGGGAGTAGGCAACCCTGTCTTTTACGTCGGGCCGGCAACGGGCCGGGACGGCCTGGCGGGGGCGGCATTTGCATCGCAGGATTTGACCGAGGAATCGGCCGAGCAACAGCGCGGCGCGGTGCAGGTGGGTGACCCGTTCATGGAGAAACTCTGCATGGAGGCCTGTCTTGAGTTACTCGCCACAGGTGCGGTCGCGGGCATTCAGGACATGGGCGCTGCCGGTCTCACCTGCTCGACCTGTGAGACAGCGGCTCGCGGCGGAACCGGCATCGAGATCGACTTGGCTAAGGTGCCGCAACGAGCGCCAGACATGACGCCGTACGAAATCTTGCTGAGCGAATCTCAGGAGCGGATGCTCATCATTGTCCACAAAGGCTGCGAGGAAGAGGTCAAACGGATTTTCGACAAGTGGGATTTGCCATGGGCCGAAGTGGGTCAAGTGACCGGGGACGGCATGATGGTTGTCAAAAACCACGGCGAAACCATTGCCACCGTCCCAGCGGCCAAGCTCGCTGATGATGCCCCGATCTACCATCGCGAAGCCCGCGAGCCGGCGTACCTCGAGGAGACCCGTGCGCTGCAGCTCGACGACATCCCGGCCTTGACCGACCCACAGGCCGCGTTGGCTAAGCTGCTTGGCTGGCCGAGCCTCGCGTCAAAAAACTGGGTATACTGCCAGTACGACCACATGGTTCGCGCTGGCACGGTAGTCAACCCTGGCTCCGATGCGGCGGTCATTCGTGTCAAGGCTGACTCGTATCCGGTGCTCCCCGCCGATGCACAGGCGGACGATATCCGAGACAAATTTTTGGCGATGACGGTGGACTGCAATGGCGTTCATGTTTACCTAGACCCCTATGAGGGCAGCAAAGCCACCGTCGCCGAGGCGGCCCGGAATCTGGTCTGCTCAGGTGCGCGGCCGCTGGGTGCCACCGATAATTTAAACTTCGGCAACCCGCATAATCCAGAGCTGTTTTGGCAGCTAAAAGAGAGCGTTCGGGGCTTGGCTGAAGCGTGCGAGGCGTTCGGCACACCGGTCACCGGCGGCAACGTCAGCCTGTACAACCAAAATCCGGCCGGGGCCATCGACCCGACGCCGACGGTTGGCATGGTGGGCTTGATCGATAAGCCAGAACATATTACGAGCCAATGGTTTAAGGATAAAGGAGATGCCATCATTTTGCTTGGCCAAGCGGTGAATGGCGACGATCCGCTGCTGGGCTTCGGTGGCTCTGCACTGCTCCAGGTCGAGCACGGATGCAAGAAAGGTAAACCGCCGCCATGCGATTTGGCCAAGGAGAGCGCGTTGCACGACGCACTGCTTGGCCTGATCGCAACCGGCGCAGTGAAAAGCGCGCACGACTGTGCCGAGGGAGGCTTGGCCGTGGCACTGGCCGAGTGCTGCATTTCGCAACTCACCGCCAGGCGCACTCCGCAACTCACCGGCGCGTCACTGGACCTGGGGGAGCTTGGCGGCGCACGGGTGGACGCGCTGTTATTTGGTGAGTCGCATGGACGAGTGGTCATCACGACGAGCGAAGTCGAGGCCGGGGCGGCAATCGAGCGGGTCGGGTTACTCGGCGTGCCGGCGTGCCGGATCGGTGCCGTCACTGGCGGCAGCACGCTTGACATCGAGGCCAGGGAAACTCATTTGTCGTGGCAGCTAAACGAACTCCACGACGTATGGTGGAACACCATCGCACGCGCAATGGAACAATGAGCGAAGCACATCCCAGGCATTACTGCGGCGTATTCGGTGTTTACGGTCACTCGAATGCGGCGGAGCTGACTTACTACGGCCTGTATGCATTACAACACCGCGGGCAGGAGAGCGCCGGTATCGTCACCTGCGGAGAGGGACAGTTTCGCGTGCACAAGGGCATGGGGTTGGTGCCGCAGGTGTTCAAGGGCAAGGCGCTCGCCAACCTCAAGGGCAGCATGGCAGTCGGTCACACGCGCTACTCCACTACCGGCTCGTCGCACCACCGCAATTCCCAGCCCCTGACCGTCGATTGCAGCAAGGGGCAGATTGCAATCGCGCACAATGGCAACCTCACAAACGCTGCGCAGCTTCGCGAGGAGTTGGAGTTGAACGGTTCCATTTTCCAAACGACAGTCGATAGCGAGATTATTCTGCACCTGATGGCGCGACCATCCGACAATGGCGACAACAACCTTGTGCAGAGTCTTCAGCGGATCCAGGGAGCGTACTCGCTGGTCATCATGACTGAGAACGAGCTGATCGGCGTTCGCGACCCGCACGGCTTCCGGCCGCTCTCCATCGGTAAACTCGACGGTTCGTACGTGCTCTCGAGCGAGACGTGTGCGTTCGACCTAGTTCAGGCTGAGTTTGTCCGCGATGTTGAACCGGGCGAGATTGTGATAATAAACGACGACGGTATCCGGTCGATCAATGCCTTCCCAATGCATCAGCGCAGGGCATTCTGTATTTTTGAGTACGTTTATTTCAGCCGACCCGACTCGATCCTTTCTGACCGGAGCGTATACGGCGTGCGCGTTAACATGGGCCGAGAGATGGCCAAGGAAACCGCCGTTGAGGCCGACGTCGTTGTGCCTGTGCCGGACAGCGGCAACTGCGCCGCTCTGGGCTACGCGCTCGAGACCGGCCTGCCGTACGAGATGGCGTTCGTGCGCAACCACTATGTCGGCCGGAGCTTCCTACAGCCGTCACAGCTCATTCGCGATTTCAACGTGCGCGTGAAACTTAACCTCATCAACGAGCTGATTGAGGGCAAGCGGGTAATCATCGTGGACGACTCGATTGTACGCGGCACCACAAGCAAGGCGCGGGTGAACAATCTCAAGGAAGCCGGCGCGAAGGAGGTGCACGTTCGTGTGAGTTGTCCACCACACATGAACCCTTGTTTTTACGGGATCGACTTTCCGGACCGCAAAAAACTGATGGCGGCTAACCACTCAAACGAGGAAATCTGTGAATACCTCAACGCCGACTCGGTGGCGTACCTTTCGCAGGAAGGCATGGTGAAGGCGACTGGCCTGCCAGCGGAAAACTTCTGCATGGCCTGCTACGACGGTAACTACCCGGTGCCATTCGACCCGGCGCTTGACAAACACATCATGGAGCAGCGCCGTGCCCGCGTGGAGAGCATAGGCGAGGCTTTGGCCAAAGATGAATTGCAGCCCCGGCTGCTCTGAGCGCGCTTGGTCAATAGGCGGTTTATTGGCCAAGTGGTAGCCAGGCGGCGAGAATCTCCTCGCGAAAGAAAATCCAAATCACCGTCGCCAGCGAAATATAAGGCCCGTACGGCAGCCTCGCCGACCAGTCACGTCGGCCAATCGCAATCAGCCCCACGCCTACCGCTGCGCCGATCACCGCACTGGCCATCAGCGAGAACAGCGCTCCTTGCCAACCGACGAACGCACCAATGGCCGCCATGAATTTCACATCGCCGAACCCCATCGCCTCGCGCGGAATCACCAGTTCGTCCGTCTCGGCCTTGATGAACGGCACCGTCTCCGGGTCAAATGACTCGTCGCCGATCAGCAGCCGTTTGGGCGAGAGTGCGACTTCCACGTTCTTGTAGCAGCGATCAACGAGTTCCACGCGCTTGGCGTGCAGGCGAATCGTGTCTGAGTTTCGAAAAAAGATTTCCTCGTACGGCGCGACTTCATCCGGCAGGTGCAGCGCCGACTCGCTAAAAATTGCTGACTCGCCTTCCCCAAGCGGCACGCGAAATCTGCCGAATAACAGTTTGCCTAGTTGCAACACGGCAAACACCGAGCCTGCGCCGATGAGGATACCCAGCCCGCTTGACATCAGCGAGTCAGCTGGACGTTCGGCATGGTGCAGCGCCGGCAACGCGGCCGAGACGATAAAACCGAACCCCACACCGCCGAGCGTGATTTGATCCGGGATGATGAAATGTTCGAAGTCGATAAACGTCGCGACAATCAGCCCCGAGAGCACGAAGCCCCATGTCACCGCCAGCAGCACTCCAGATGTATTCTGCTCACCGAACGCCAACCAACTCGACAAAAAAGCAATTCCAGTGAGCAGTTCGACACCAAG
>JAKUOU010000118.1 GCA_022451065.1 Pedosphaera sp.
CCGCTTGGCCAAGCCTATAAAACAAAGAGTCGATTTGTTGCTGCCTCAAGTCCTTGCTGGTCAATCGTATAACGTTTGGCCAAGCACGGCAGCCCAAGCGCAGTAACGACAGCCCCGGCCCGAAATTCCACGCGAATAAGACACCGATGCCGATCATCCCCGAGATTCCGAAATCCCGAACCTGCGACACCTCGCTCACAGCCAGCGACCCCAGCCCAATGGCAGTCGTGATCGCAGCGAACAGGCTGGGCCGGAAGACCACGCGCAGCATCGTGGCAAATCGTTCATCCATCGGGAGTCCAGCGTCTGTCTTGCGGAGGGCGATCAACTGGTGGGTGATCATGGTCAGGTTGATCGCCCCGAGCAGCGGCAGAAGCAGCAGGTTGTACGGCGTCAGTGAAAAACCAGCCAAGTTCAGTATTCCGGGCAGCATGGCCAACAGGGTCACTTCGCTGAGCAACAGTAACACGAGGTAGGAGAACGAACGGAGTGTCAGACCGATGATGAACAGGATGATCAGCGCCGTGCTAGGCAACACCAGCTTCAAGTCGCGAAAAAACGATTCACTGATTTCTTCTGCGATGAAAGGCAGGGAGATGGTTCGTATCCTGTAGTCCGGCGAGTCGAATGGCTTGAGCAGTTGTTTCATCTCATTGCGAAACGACTGGCGCAGTGCCGGGGTGGAAAGGTCTCGTTTGTAGGTGGCGGTGATGAGAGTGATCCTGCCATCAGGTGAAACCATGATGTTTCGCACCAACGAATGCGTGACGGAGAATTGCCGGATCGTGGCTATTTGCTCCCCGCTAAGCGTCCCTACCGGAACGAACGGTTCCATCGAGAACGACAACCCCTTGCGCACCGGTTTGACCGAGTGAGTCAGGCTTTTGACGTCGATCAGTCCCGGTTGTTGGGTAAGCGCATTACTGATTGCGCGGATGTGATCCAGGCCACCTTGGGTGAACAGTCGATCGCTCTTCACGCTAATGACGACCACTGTGTCATTGTTGAGAAGCGACTGGATTCGATCATAGGTTTCCAGGTGCCTCGGGTCAGACTCGAGCAGTGTCAGCGGATCGGTATCGATGCTGACCTGCGTCGTTTGCCAGATTAGCGGTATGGAACCCAGTAGGAACCCAGCGAAAAGCCATCCTGGGAAACGTACGAAAGGATTCCGGGAGGCATTCATGCCGGGTGTTTTGCTCAGGTCACTTCAGCCACTTGGGTACACTTTCGCTGGCCCAAAGATGCCTTAACGGTTGCCGTTTTCGAACGACCTCGGCCTGGCTGCCTTTCACCAGCACCTCGGCCGGGAAGGCTCGCGTGTTATAATTGGATGCCATCACGAAGCCGTAGGCGCCTGCACTGAGAAGCGCGAGGTGATCGCCTTCTCCCACTTTCGGCAGCATGCGGTTTTTGCAGAAGTAATCGCTGGACTCACAGATTGGTCCAACGACATCGGATGAAATCTGGTTCTTTTTTAGATGGTCGCCGCTTTTTTGTGACAAGGGCACGATCTCATGGTAGCTGTCGTAAAGGGCAGGGCGGGCGAAGTCGTTCATCGCGGCATCGACGATCACAAAGTTTTTCATGCCGGTCTGTTTCACGTGTTCAACCTTAGTAACCAGGATGCCCGCATTGCCGGCGATGAAGCGGCCAGGCTCAATCAAGATTCGTAAGCCAAGTGGCTTAAGTAGTGGGACGAGCTTTGCAGCGTACTTGGCAGGGGTTAGCAAATTTCTTCGCTTAGGCGATCGCCACCACTTGGCATCACCACTCTCGAGAGCCGATTCGTAGGTGATACCCACGCCACCGCCGAGGCTGAAGAACTCAATGCCATGTTTTTCAGCCAAGTGCTTAGCCAACGGCGCGACTTTTCGAACGGCTTTTTCGAACGGGCCAGCCTCCGTGAGTTGCGAACCGATGTGCATCTGCACGCCGCGAAGGTGGAGATTTTTCAGTTTGGCTGCCCGTTCATACACGCCTTCGATTTCCTCGAAGGCGATCCCAAATTTGTTTTCATAAGTACCGGTCGTGATTTTGGCGTGTGTCTTGGCATCCACATTTGGATTAACACGAATGGCAATCGGTGCTTTTTTCTTCAGTCGGCAGGCTATTTTGTTGATGCGGACCATTTCCGGCTCACTCTCGGTAGTGAATGCGTAAATGCCTTTCTTAAGTGCGAGTTCGATTTCCTCCTCCGTTTTGCCAACACCGGCGAAAACGCATTTCGACGGGTTAGCACCAGCGGCGATGACCCGCTGGAGTTCGCCGCCGCTGACAATGTCAAACCCGCTCCCGGCATTGGCCAATGTTCTCAGCACGCCAAGGTTGGAGTTGGCTTTTACCGCAAAATGAATCGAGTGATCCAGCGGTGATAGGGCATCGTCGAATTGCTGGAAATTTTTTGTCAGGGTTGCATGGGAGTATATGAAAAGTGGCGAACCGTGTTTTTTTGCGAGTGACGCCACCGAGACATTTTCGCAGTATAACTTCCCACGCTTGAAACAAAAGTCATGCATCGCGCCGCATTATGCCAAAGCCCCCCAGTTGTTTGAAGGAAATCCTTTTTGAATCACTCCGCTTGGCAACGGTGTTCAGAATGTTCCTGACGCTTTGTTACGAAGGTGTTTTTTGTTCAGCCATCAGCCCGTTTCAGCGGCTCTTCATCGAGAAAGCCGGTAAGCGGGCTGGTTGAGTTGGCAGTGCCAAGTTGTTGGCCAAGGCCGATTTCGTAGGCCGCGTGACCCGCTTCAACAGCCGCCTTGAAAGCAAGTCCCATGCGAGATGGATCGTCGGCAACGGCTATGGCGGTGTTGACCAGCACGGCGTCGGCGCCCATTTCCATTGCCTCGGCGGCGTGGCTGGGTGAGCCAATGCCGGCATCGACGACCACCGGCACGGTGGCCTGCTCTATGATGATACGGATTTGGTCGCGGGTCTCGAGGCCGCGGTTGGAACCGATCGGCGCGCCCAGCGGCATGACCGTGGCGGTGCCGGCCTCCTGCAGGCGCTTGGCTAGCACCGGGTCGGCGTTAATATACGGCAGCACGGTGAAGCCCTCGGCAACGAGTCGCTTGGCCGCCTCGAAGGTCTCTACCGGGTCCGGCAGCAGGTAGCGTGGATCGGGGTGAATCTCGAGCTTCACCCACTTGGGCAGGCCGGCAGCGGCGGCGAGCTTGGCCAAGCGCACTGCCTCGTCGGCGTTCATCGCCCCACTGGTGTTCGGTAGGATGAGATAGCGCCCGGGGTCGATGAACTCGAGGATGTTCGCGAACGGATCGTTGGTGCCGGAGAGGTCAGCGCGGCGAAGTGCCACGGTGACAACTTGCGTGCCGCTAGAGGCGAGCGCGTCGCGCATCACTGCAGGTGAGGCAAACTTGCCCGTGCCCAGGAAGAGGCGCGAGTTGAACGTGCGATCGGCAATTGTCAGTGGCGAAGTTTCCAGCGACATCGACGGGGAACACTAGGTGAGCCAAGCGCCATTGTCGAGGCAACCGGTTATTCCGTTGGTTTTGGCTTCGTCGGGCGGGGGCCAAACAGGGCGGTGCCGATCCGAACAAGGGTGGAGCCTTCGTCGATCGCTACCTCGAAGTCGCCGCTCATGCCCATACTGAGATGTTGCAGCGGCGCGCCAAGTTTTTGTTGGCACGCCTCCCTGAGCTCACGTAGTTGCTGAAACACCGGCCGCACCTTTTCCGGCTCGGGCGTCCACGGGGCAAGCGTCATCAGGCCGTGAATTTCTAGTCGCGGCAGGTCGTTGATCGGCTCGAGGATGTCGAGCAACTCGGCCGGCTTGAAGCCGTGCTTGGTGCCCTCGCCGGCGACGTTGACTTCCAGCAACACCGGCATGTCTTTGGCGGTGTTGTGGGCGTGTTTGTTAATTTCCTCGGCGATCGATAGCCGATCGACGCTATGAATCATGCTGAACAACCGTACTGCATCTCGGCATTTGTTGGACTGCAAATGACCGATGAGGTGCCACTCAATATTGCCCGGGCAGTTTGAGATTTTTAGCTTTGCCTCCTGGATTTTACTTTCTCCGAAGACGCGGCAGCCGTGATAGGTCAACTCGCGCACGGCGCCTGCACTGTGGTTTTTAGAGATCGGCAGCAGCATAACCTCCGCCGGGTCTCGTCCGGCGAGTTCACAGGCGGTATTGATCCGTTCGCGGATGACGTGCAATCGCTCGTCCAGTTCCATGTGGCGATTTAGCCACAGCAACCGGTAAGGCGGCAAGGTTGCTGCTGTTTCGGGCTTGCTTTGAGGTGCGCCCCGCTTGGCCAAGCGGGGCGGCGGCGGTTTAGCTGAACAGTTCGCCGTCGGCAAAGAAGCGCTTCAGTTCCGCCTGGCCGTTCTCGATTGAGTCGGAGGCGTGAACCACATTTTGCATTTTATCTTGTCCGAAGTCGCCACGGATTGTTCCTTTATCGGCAACGGTCGAGTCGGTCGGCCCGACCATTTCACGGATGTGGGCGATGGCATTCTCGCCTCGCAGTGCAATTGCCACCACCGGTGATGACTGCATAAAACCCTGAATTTCAGGGAAAAACGGCAGATCGGTCAGGTGCGCGTAGTGTTCTTGCAGTATCTCGTCCGACAAACGCATCATCTTCACGCCGTACACCTCGAAGCCGGCTTCCTCGAAGCGTTTCAACACCTCGCCGCACTTGCGGCCCTCCAGACAATCAGGTTTCAACAAAACCAATGACTCTTCCATAAGCGCGCGAATCATGGGGACGAATCTCCGCGTGAAAAGCGAAAAGTCGCCCAGTTTCTATTTTTTCATCCTACTTGGTAAGTTATCTGGGGGCATCAAGTCATGTGGGCGCCGATGGCGTCAGTGTAAACGGCGTAGAGGCTCTGACTGGCGGTCATGAACAGCCGGTTGCGTTTACGGCCGCCGAAGCAGACGTTCGAGCAAATCTCCGGCAGTAAAATCTGGCCGATGCGATCGCCGTTCGGGGCGAAGACGTGTACGCCATCGTACCCGGCGCCAACCCAGCCTGCACTGGCCCAGATATTGCCATCCACGTCGACACGAATGCCGTCCGCGTTGCCAGGGTTGTCGAAACCATCAAGCTTCATCGAGGCAAACTCTTTTCCGTTTTTCAGTTTCTCGCCATCGACATCCCATACCTTGATGTTTTTCCCGTCACCAGTGTCGGAGACATAAAGCTTGCCCAGGTCGGGCGAGAAGCAGAGGCCGTTTGGCTTGAAAATGTCGTCGGTCAACTTGGTGATTTTTCTGCTCTTGGCATCGATGCGGTAGATGGCCTCCTTGAGGTGCAATGGGCCTTTGTTGCCTTCGTAATTCCACATGCTGCCGTAGCCGGGATCGGTAAACCAGATCGAGTTGTCACCGCGATGAACGACCGCGTCGTTCGGGGCGTTGAGCGGTTTGCCGTCGAATCTGGCGGCCAGCACCGTCTCGGTGCCGTCATACTCGTAGCGCACTACCCGGCGGTGCCCGTGCTGGCAGGAGATTTGCCGCCCCTGATAATCGAACGTATTGCCATTGCTATTGCCGCTAGGCTTTCGAAACACGCTCACGCGGTTGTCGTCTTCGACCCAGCGCATTTGCAGGTCGTTCGGGATATCGCTNAAAACNAGGTACCGACCCACGCCGTTCCACGCACAGCCCTCGGTCCATAACGTATTGGGATTGGTGTAGAGCCGCCGGATGGGTGTGTTGCCGAGCTTGTATTTGTCGAATCGCGGATCCAATGAGATGATATCGGGATCGGGGTAGCGAGTCGGATTTTTTCCGGTCCAGTCACGAGCGCTAGCCGCGGCCAAGCTGGCGCCGAAAACGCCTGTGGTGGCGAGAAAACTCCTACGATCGATATGGGTCTTGTTCATTTAAATGAAGGTTAAGCGGTGAACGCAGCATCGCTTGGCCAAGCGGTGTGAGCAAGAAAAAGCTCGCGATTAGCTAGGCGATTTCATCAGATTGCCAATCTGATGGCTGTCGCATTCCCCAAAATGTTTCGCGTGCATCAGAGGTTTGATGCCACGTCGCCGGTGGATGTTGCCGCCTCTGTTGCCGCTGGTTTTCCGGTGATTCACGGACGGTTGAAACCGGGGATGCAGGTCGCTGTCGGTGTAGGGAGCCGCGGCATCTCGAACTTGGCCAAGGTTGTAGCCGCCGTAATCAGCGAGTTGAAAAGCGCCGGCACGGAGCCTTTCATCATTCCGGCGATGGGCAGCCACGGCGGCGCGACGCCGGAAGGGCAGGCTGGGTTGCTTGCCGACTACGGCGTGACCGAGGCGTCGATGGGCGTTCCGGTTCGCGCCTCGATGGAGGTCAAGTCGCTTGGTCAGGTGGACGATGGGCAGGACGTACCCTGGAGCTCCGAGGCACTGGCGGCGGATGGGGTCGTTGTGATCAACCGCATCAAACCGCACACAGATTTTGCTGGGCCAATGGGTAGCGGGCTGACGAAGATGCTCGTCGTGGGCCTGGGCAAACACACCGGCGCCTCGGCGTATCATGCCGCCGCGCTAAAGCTTGGTTACGAGGAGGCATTGACGCGCCTGGCCAAGGTGGTTTTTGAACGGGCTCCCGTCCTCGGTGGCGTGGCCATTGTCGAGAACGCGATGCATGACTCGGCGCGCGTTGAGGTGCTTGCAGCCGATGTGATTCCCCAGCGCGAGCCGGAGCTGTGTGCCGAGGCGGCGGCGATGATGCCTGCGCTGCCGTTCGACGAAATCGACCTGCTGATTGTCGATCAAATCGGCAAAAACATCAGCGGCACCGGCATGGACACCAACACGATCGGCCGCAGTGTGCACGGCTATCATCTTATGCCGGAGCATGTGACTGCCAAACCGTTCATCTGGCGGATTTTCGTGCGTGGTCTAACGCCGGAGACACACGGCAACGCCATCGGCATCGGCTTGGCCGAGGCAACGACCAGGCGGCTAGTTGCCGAGGTGGATGCTGCCGCGCTGCGTACCAATGTGCTCACGTCTCGTGCTGTACAGTGTGCCAAGTTGCCGATGGATTTCGAGACCGATGCTGAGGCGATCCGCGCTATGCTGCTGTCGTTGCCCGATTCCGACCCGGCCAAGGCCCGGGTGGTGCGCATTCGTGACACGCTCTCGCTTGGCACGCTTGAGGTCTCGGCTGCATTAGCCGCCGAGGTGGCGGCTCATTCTGCGTTCGAGCTACTTGGCCAAGCGGAGTCGATGAAGTTCGGGGCCGACTGCAATCTGTCGCTGCTGGATTTGGACTGAGTTACGGGTGCGAACGGCATCGACAAGTGGCGGCGCTTCGCTATCTTCTGTCGCGATCAATGGGGGTTCCTGTTTTTAGAATACGATTCGTTATCGGACTGTTTGTTCAGATTGGACTGTTAGGGTTGGTGATTGCTCCGGCGCTTGGCCAAGAGCTCAACGACGATCGGGTTGAGGTGAACATTACCGCGCGGGCCGGGTTGCGATACGACGTCGTCCGATTCACCGCCAAGATGGGGCAGGCGGTTCGGATAAAACTCATCAATGGCGATGATATGGCGCATAACCTTGTTTTCACAAAGCCCGGCCAGCGGCTTGTCGTGGCGACTGCTGCGCTCGCGTTGGGCGCTGATGGTGAGGCGAAAAACTGGGTACCAGATCATGATGCGGTTTTATGGTCGACGCCGGTGCTGCCGCCGGGAGAGCGGCATGTAGTTCAATTCACCGCGCCATTGGAAAGGGGTATTTATCCGTACGTCTGTACGTTTCCCGGGCACGGTTTCGTGATGTACGGCGTGATGTACGTTGGTGTTTCCATGCCGGAATTGGCCAAGGATCAAAACATACCCGAACTCGCCCGGCAGGGGAAAAAGGCACAAAAACAGTTTCATGCATGGGGACATAAACGCCCCCTGATCTATCGCATTTTCATGCCAGACGCT